>JAFYKQ010000055.1 GCA_017537565.1 Flavobacteriales bacterium | reverse complement strand
TTTCCATCTTGGGTAGCATACCTCCAGATATGACTCCGCTTTCTTTAAGGGTAGCATATATGGCTGTATCTATATGAGGGATAACACTAGTGTCGTCATCGGGAGAAGAAAGGACACCGTCTTTTTCAAAACAGAAGATAAGTTCTACGTCCTCTACTTGTGCCATACCACGTGCCACCGACGAGGCTACTGTATCGGCATTGGTATTAAGAAGAGTGCCTTCCCCATCGTGTGTTATAGCACAAAACACTGGTGTAAATCCAGCATCTGTCAGTTTCTTTATACTAGAAGCATTTACACTATCTACATCTCCCACATAACCATAATCCACGTCTTTGGTGATACGTTTATGGGAAAGTATAGAGCCTGCATCGGCTCCCGAAAGCCCTATGGCGTCACAACCGTGAGATTGCAGTGCGGCTACCATATTTTTATTTATAAGACCTGCATACACCATAGTTACCACGTCCAGTGTAGGACGGTCTGTCACGCGACGACCACCTACCATAACGGTTTCTATACCTAGTTTTTGGGATATCTGTGTAGCTATCTTACCACCACCGTGAATGAGGATTTTACTGCCCTGCATACGAGCAAAATCCCCCTGAAATGCTTCAAGGGCAGACGCGTTATCTATCACGTTACCGCCTATTTTTATAACTTTTATCATAATGTACAAATGTATGATTATCCTATGTAAAAACCAATTAAAAATTACTTATTCTCCCGTTGCAAATGTAACAACAGATGCCTGTGCCACACCAGCCTCTTTTAATGTGAGTAACGCTGCCGATAGCGTCGCTCCTGTGGTAAGAACGTCATCTACTATAATTATCCTTTTGCCCTTCACAAGGTGAGCCTTATCACTCAACCTGAATATGCCCCTGGCATTATCCCAACGCTCACTACGTCCCAGGCGAGCTTGGGCCGCCGTGCGACTCTCTCTCTTTAAGGCATCACATATCTCTATGTGATAGTGGTGTACTATGCCTTGGCATATTTCCATCGCTTGATTATATCCTCTTTCCTTTTCCCGGGAATGATGCAAAGGTATAGGGATTACATAATCATAACCCTCCCATCTTTTGGCCATAGAAAGCTCTCGGCCTATCATCTCCCCTGCCCACAGTGCCATATCACGGCGATGATGATACTTAAAAGCATCTACCACACGCCCTGCAAGACCATCGTGGGTATAGACACACAGAGCCATAGCAGGAGTGTTCTGCCCTGTAAGACGGTGAAGTTTTTGTTCCATAGGATTGAATGGCAGGGCGGCAAAATCTGTGTACATAACCTGTGACAGGCACTTTTCACACACCACATCTTTTCCATCTACAACCATACCACACACAGCACATCTGGCAGGCATCACAAAGTCCCATACCAGATAGAAAAAGCGTTTTATGGCAGCAAAAAATGTGGTTTTAAAGAAAATCATAAAAATTTCCAATATCAGATGTGCAAATTTAGTTTTTTATATTACTTTTAAAGCCTCAAAATAACATTTCAGAAAAATTATTATTATGGCCCTTAAAAACATCAATCCTACTACTACAGCTGCTTGGGAAGCACTTGACGAGCACATCTGTACGCTAGATGAAACATCGCTTTCAGAACTATTTGCAGCAGATAAAACAAGATTTGACCGTTACCACATCACTCACGGAGACATACTGGTGGATTTTTCCAAAAACCTGGTTACCGATGAGACTATGAAACTGTTGTATTCTTTGGCAGATGAGACAGAACTACGCGATGCCATAGAAAAAATGTTCACCGGTGATAAGATAAACCAGACCGAAGGCCGTGCCGTACTGCACACCGCCCTACGCAACCGTGCCAATACACCTGTTATGGTGGACGGAGTAGACGTAATGCCTGGTGTTAACGCTGTACTGGAACAGATGAAAAACTTCTGTGAAAAAGTGATTTCGGGACAGTGGAAAGGATACACAGGAAAAGAGATAACAGACGTCGTAAATATAGGTATAGGTGGTTCAGACCTAGGACCACTGATGGTTACCGAAGCCCTTAAACACTATCGTACACGTCTTAATATGCACTTTGTGTCAAATGTCGATGGTACACATATAGCCGAGACTCTCAAAGGTCTAGACCCTGCCACTACGCTGTTTATCATCGCTTCCAAGACATTCACTACACAGGAAACTATGACCAATGCTCACACAGCCAAAGACTGGTTCCTGGGAAGTGGTGCTGCACAGGCAGACGTAGCCAAACACTTTGTGGCACTATCTACAAATGCTGCCGAAGTTTCAAAATTTGGTATAGATACTGCCAATATGTTTGAATTCTGGGATTGGGTAGGAGGACGCTATTCACTATGGAGTGCGATAGGTCTTTCTATTGCTCTGGCCATTGGATTTGATAAATTTGAAGAATTGCTATGTGGTGCTCACGATATGGACTGCCACTTCCGCAATACCGAATGGGAGAAAAACATACCAGTTACTCTGGCTCTTATAGGTATATGGTACACCAATTTCTTTGAAGCCGAAACAGAAGTTATCCTGCCTTATGACCAGTATCTACATCGTTTTTCGGCCTATTTCCAACAGGGAAATATGGAATCAAACGGTAAATCGATAGACCGCAATGGCGAAGTGCTGGATTACCAGAGTGGCCCTATCATTTGGGGAGAACCAGGTACAAATGGTCAGCACGCTTTCTATCAGCTTATACATCAGGGTACAAAACTTATCCCTGCCGATTTCCTTGCTCCTGCACAGACACTGAACCCAGTAGGTGACCACCACGTTAAACTGCTTTCAAATTTCTTTGCACAGACAGAAGCATTGGCATTTGGTAAAGACGAGGAGACAGTAGTTGCAGAACTTGTCAAAGCTGGTAAGAGCGAGGAAGAAATAGCGTTCCTTAAAGAATACAAGATATTTGACGGTAACCGCCCTACAAACTCTATCCTCTTCAAACGCCTCACACCTTATGTCCTAGGACAGCTGGTAGCTATGTATGAACACAAGATTTTCACACAGGGCGTTATATGGAACATATTCTCATTTGACCAGTGGGGTGTAGAACTGGGTAAACAGCTGGCTGGACGTATCCTTCCAGAACTGTCAAATGATGACGTGGTAAGCTCTCACGACAGCTCTACAAACGGTCTTATCAATGCTTACAAACAGATGAGAAAATAATTTAATATATATACAAACTATCATTATAACACTATGGTAAAATCATTTGTAAAGTATCTATGCCTGCTATGTGGGGTAGTACTGGCCCTTGTCTCCTGTTCCAAAGGCGACGGAAGCTATGAAGGGACAATAAATCTAACGACTAAACCAATAGACTATCTTCTGGTAGGTGAAAGTATGACGGTAAAAGTAGAAATAACCCCTGCCGACCTTAAAGTAGAGTTTAAAAGTGAAAACCCTAACGTTGCTACTGTAAACAGTAACGGTATAGTAAAAGCCGTAGGTGGAGGTACGACCGATATCGTTATATCGGCAGTGGAAAATCCTTCTATATCGGTACGTTATAGACTGACGGTTAAACCTATCTACACTGCTCCTGCCAATACAGGATTTAAACAGGTGGGTTACATACCATACTATCGTACTGTTACGGCCAGCGGCATTCCAGACAGCAAACTCAAAATGATGGATGTAGTATGCTATGCATTTGCCCATATAAATGAGACAACTCTTATGCCTGAAATCCAGGAACCTTCCAAACTTAAAACACTGGTAACACGTTGTAAATCCCTGGGAGTAAAATGTGTGTTGTCATTTGGCGTGAACTCCAAAAAATCTATGGTCAAGATGGCACAGAACAAAGAGACTCGCGACAAATTTGCCGACGAACTCATCAAGATGGTTAAACAGTATAATCTAGACGGTCTGGATAATGACTGGGAGTATCCTTCTACATCTGATGGTAGTGCCCAGACCAATCTGGAACTGATGAAACGTCTAAGCGCTTACTGCCACGACCCAGCTGTCAATAAACTGCTCACGATGGCTATCACTCCTGCCATCTATATGGGTGGCTATGCCGAAGGCGTACTAGATGCTCTACACCAGTATGTGGACTGGTATAACGTGATGGTTTATGGCTGGGCAGCAGGAGAAAGCGAGATAGGTATGTATCCTACCGTTATGTCAAAACTGGAAAAAAGTTACAATTACTACATCAATACTCGTAAGATGCCTACTTCCAAATACCTTACAGGTATAGGTTGCTATGGTAACCCATCGGGTATATCATCATCGGGTAGAACACTTACATATGCATCTATCGTTAACCAAGACCCTGCCAACTCTCAAAAGAACGAAGCCGTAGTGGTTTCTTCTTCACACCCTGGACAGCCATTCACTATCTACTATGATGGTCAGCCACTGGTTGCACAGAAGACTACCTGGAGTATGGAAAGAAATCTTGGAGGTATGATGTATTGGGAGGTATCACAGGATAAACACAATGAGCATTCTCTCATCAAGGCATCAAACGATGCACAGGGACGCTCATACTAATTTTTTTTCATTTGATTTTGATTTAATTGAGGACACCTCTGCTTAGTACTAAGCAGAGGTGTTTTTTTATTGGCAGAAAGTACATACATTTGCTCATCATTATTTATCCATAATATGAATGACATAAACCTACTGGATACTCCCGCATTACAATCACAGTGGATACGCTCTACGTTCATAGAGCCACTACCTCGACTGGTAACAGATGGCTATACTATGATAGCCTATATGGTCATAGCACAGGGCATAGAGACGATGGGAGCATTTATAGATAAAAAACCATTCAAGGCTCGCGGGCAGGGTGCTGCAAGATTTGCATTGGCACTAGAGAAATTATTTCCTGCCAGATATTCATCATTTAACCGCCGCGATTTCCTATACCAAAACCTACGTGGTAACCTCACACATCTATCTGTGGGAAGTCCACATCTTATACTGGGCACTAGGGCAGACGGGATAAAACATCTATGGTATTGGAGGATTTGATGGAGGATTTTATATGTGCTTGGGGCAGGGTGATAGAAGGTCTGGAAAATGGGACTATAAGAGTAAAACCACTCGTTAATAGTTAAAAGAACGGCAATAAACAATAAGCGGCACCCTGCGGGTGCCGCTTATTGTTACTTACCTAAACTTCCAACGGACTGGTTATCCTGGTATTTTCATAAACTATCATAGCACGAATAATGCCTCTGATAGTCGTTATAAGTGATTCGTTTACTTTATGACGCAAACTATCCTGCATATGTATAAGACTTATCTGTCGTGATGGTGTAGGAGTAGTAAAATCACGCAACATCTCACGGTCGGCCTCTGGAAGGGTAAGTGTATTGAGATATGGCAACACAGTATTGCCAAAACCTTCCTTGGATAGTTCTACCAGTGTCTGGAAATTACCGGTAGAAAGACCAAATTTCTGTTCTTTTACAGATGCCTCGCTACATAGACTCAACACATTGTTACGGAAACAATGCCCACGTTCCAGTAGTAGGATCGGTTCGCTGGACAATAACGTAGGGGTTATAGTCTTTTCTGCCCTTAATGCTGAATTACGATCCAGAAATGCCAACATAGGCTCATCATAGAGCGGATGTTCCTCTATACCTTCTTCAACGAGCGGAGTGGCCGCTATACCAGCATCTATATGCCCCGCACGCAACGCAGCTATCATAGACGATGTCTGTAATTCCTCTATATGTAATTGTAGTCGGGGATAGCGTTTGGTATATGTTCTTAAAAACAACGGCAATAGCGTAGGCATAACACTGGGTATTATACCCAGTCTATACTCTCCCACCACGTCCTGTTTCTGTTCATCTACTATATCCTTTATACGTGTACTTTCATTTATGACGCGTCCTACCTGTGATATGAGCTTCTCTCCTATGGGAGTAAGAGAGATAGGTTTACGACTACGGTCAAATATCTGCACGCCCAGTTCTTCTTCCAGTTTTTGGACTTGCATAGATAGTGTAGGCTGTGTTACATAGCATTTTTCGGCAGCAGTAGTAAAGCTGCCATAGCGTGCTACGGCCATAATGTATTGTAATTGTGTGATAGTCATAGTAACATTATTTGATATGGCTAATGTACGGCAATATATTCACATTTGTTTCTTTTTTTCTTAAAATTTTGGCGGTGGGTAAGAGAAGGTCTATATTTATACATAACTACCAGCTCTCTCGCTATGAAGAACATTATCTTACTGTTCCTGTGCAGTATCACACTATCCTGCTCCAACCAATTACGCACGATATATTTAAGACCTCTGGGTAATCCTTCCCCCACCATATATGTAAAATCCCATCACCTATCCCCAGACAGCACCAGACTTTACTATAAAATCCCTCCCGAATTTATAGTATGCTCCCGCAACCCTCACACTATGAGATACACGGGAAGAGCCAGCGTAAAGTGTGATTTCTACCCATATCCCACGGCTACACATATAGTATTCCAGTCATCTCATTCCATAGAGATAGACAGTACACATATCCCACGTGATGGGTTCTGCGGATATTTTGACATAGCGGTACCACAGGGTGAAAAATACACGTTGCGTATAACCATAAACGATGCAAACAGCCCACAGAAAAACTCGGCACTGTTTTTTATAGACAAAAAGAACGATTACAGTCCTTCGCTTTTCCTGCTAAGAGATAGCACGGGAGGTGTTATTTATGATAATTTCACATCACATAATGACAGTATAAGCATACACATAGCACAGGGTTATGTCCCATATATATATGTTACCAGATACAATTCCCAGACACGACACGCAGTCCCTTCTTATGTGATAGGAGCCGATGATAGCGAGAAATTCAAAACCGACACCACATTTGTGATAGAAAACGGAGAAAAAGTTGTACTTTCGCCACAGGGTTTGTATGTATTGCGTACAGATAGCAGTCATCGTCGTGGATACTGTCTGCTTTCATCATACAAGGGGTTTCCTGCCATCACACAGCGTGAAGCTCTCATACCTGCTATGCGTTATATATGTTCAGATGACGAATATAACCGTATAAGGTATTCGCCATATAGCAAACGGGAGATAGAAAGACTATGGATAAACAGTGCTGGTAGTCTCCCCGCTGCACAGGGTATAATACGCGAATATTACAGCCGTACAGAATACGCCAATAGGTACTTTTCCTCATACAAAGAAGGAGTACTCACAGACCAAGGCATGATATATATCCTCTATGGCCCACCCTCCAAGATATATCAAGCATCGACATCACAACGATGGGTATATGGAGATGAGGCTTCGGGACTGGACGTAAGCTATGTATTTGACAAGGTGGACAACCCATTTGCAGATGATGTTTATGTTCTACAACGCAACCTCAACCATAAAAGCCAATGGGATACAGCCGTTAAATCCTGGCGTAAAGGACAGATATATGACAATAATATGATAAAAAAGATACAGGAAGAATATGACAGACAAAGATACTACGATACTTACCACATATGGTATTAGACCGCTCATAGAGGCTATAAACAGCGGGAAGATACCCGACAGAGTATTTATACAACGAGGACTGAAAGGAGATAACGTCCCCGAACTAATGGGACTGCTCAAAAGCCACGATATAGCATATAAAGTAGTCCCCGAGGAAAAACTCAACCGACTCACCCGTGACAACCACCAGGGTGTATTTGCTTTTTTATCTCCCATAGAATTTGCATCGATAGAGGGGATAGTAGAGCAGGAACTAGAGGCTGGACGTGAACCTATGGTTCTCATACTGGACCACATTACAGACGTGAGAAACCTGGGAGCAATAGTCCGCACTGCCGAATGTACCGGTGTATGTGCCGTAGTAATCCCTGCCGAGGGTAATGCTCCTATAAGTGGTGAGGCCATCAAATCATCGGCTGGAGCTCTCTTCCGCGTACCTATATGTAAGACTCGCAACGTGATAGACACTGCATACTACCTACAACAGTGTGGATTGCGTATAATATGCGCCACCGAAAAAACCCAACAGACGGTATATGATACCGATATGAAAGGCCCCATAGCCATCGTTATGGGAAACGAAGAAAAAGGCATATCAAGGGCTATGCTCAAAATGTGTGACAGCAGAGCAAAACTACCACTGGCAGGGGAGATAGGCAGTCTAAATGTATCGGTAGCGGCAGGAGCAGTACTGTATGAAGCCGTAAGACAACGCTCTATATAGACAACGACATAATCCATAAAAAAGCACGCCCCGGGGGGCGTGCTTTTTTATTGAGAAGTATTAAACTAGACTATCTTTATCAAGCGTGAGAGAACAATTCTTATGCTCCTAACTATCTAGTTTCAACCTTTACTACCTCACCTATAAACATCGTCATATTTCCTTCCATAGGTGTAGCAGATACCTTACGGCACTCTATAACGTGATATTTCACACCACCTACCGTGATAGTAAATTTATCATCACCCGTAAGCATAGCGTGTGCAGGACGAGATTTAGGTATGAATAGTGTTATGACCGTCTTGTCATTAAAATATGCCACACCTCCCCATTGTGCATTTGCTACACGTCCCGATGCAGATACCACCATACCATCTTCCTCTATAAGGTTCACTATATCCTGTGGCAATGTAGCCGCTTCGGCTACTGGAGCAGGAGCTGGGGCAGATTTCTCCTCTACAACCACAGGTGTTGGGGCAGGAGCAGCTACTTCTTTCTCTTTAACTACTGGTGCAGGAGTCTCTACTTTTTCCTCCTTAACAGTAACTGGTGTTGGTTTTTCCTCTACTACCACAGGGGCAGGGGCAGCCGCCTTCTTCTGTGCAGCCATCTGTGCTTGCAGTTCTGCCATAGTAGGCTGTTTGGCAGCAGGTGCAGGAGTAGATGATGGCACAGGAGTAGGAGTATTACGCTCATATGATATCTTCTGTGGCAGATTGCTCTTATCTGCACGATTGACAGCTTCGGCCACTTTTACCACCTCGGCATTAAGGAGCAATTCCAGTTCTTTGGCATATTCGTCCACCATATCTATGGTCTTGACACGGAATTTGCTGGTAAGACGATTGAGTTTTGTGTGGGTTTTATCCAGTGCATATTCATCTGTTATGCATTTTTCGGCAGTATATCGTTCTGCTTCTTTGGCTGCACCAGGATAATACTCATATGTTATATCCCATATTTCCATTTTGAGTGACTCTTCGCCAGCTGTAAGACGTATACGATACTTGATGAACGTACGGTCAACAGATATCATAGTCTTTTTAAATACCAAAAAATGTTCTGGCACACTAGCCATCCAGGTATTGGGTTCTTCCTTATTTTCAAATATCATAGGATTTTTAACCCCTTCGTCGTCCAAGTGGTCTTCCAACCATAGATAAGCAGTCTTATAAACATGCTCACGAGATAGTGTAGGGCCCTTTATAGAACGTTCAAAATAGACCTTTCCATCTTTCTCTACAATGGCTCCTTCCAGGTATTTGCTCATATCCATCTCTTGCTCTTCCTGTGCCAGAAGTGTGATGGAAAACAGAGCCATAATGCACAAAAATACTTTTTTCATATCTTATTTGTTTTTATTCCACTATTACATAGCAAATGTAATGATATTTATCTATATGTATTATATCACCAGTTCAAACAGACTGATATTATCATTTACATACTGATAATTTACGCCTTCGGCGTCCATTTTTTCTATGATAGCTTTCAAATCTTCCGTCTTCTGAACCTCTATACCTACCAGTGCAGGGCCTTCGTCACGGCTGGTTTTCTTCTTATATTCAAAATAAGTGATATCATCGGTAGGGCCCATAATGGTAGTAAGGAAATTTTTAAGGGCTCCACTACGCTGAGGGAACGATATTATAAAATAGTGTTTAAGTCCCTCATATAGCAACGAACGCTCTTTTATCTCCTCCATACGGGTGATATCGTTATTGCTACCACTTATGATACATACCACGTTTTTACCTTTTATTTTATCGGCATAAGCGTCAAGTGCGCTTATAGATAGTGCTCCTGCTGGCTCTACCACTATAGCATCGGCATTGTACAGGTTAAGGATAGTGGTGCAGACTTTGCCTTCGGCGACCGTCACTATTTCCTTGGTTACCTGGCTACATATATCATAAGTAGTATCTCCCACCAATGCCACCGCAGCACCATCTACAAATTTATCTATATCTGAAAGTTCTACCACGTGTCCAGCCTCCATAGAAGCCTTCATACCTGCTGCTCCTGCTGGCTCTACACCTATAACGCGAGTGTGTACACTCAATTGGTTAAATACACTACCCACACCCGATAGCAGACCTCCTCCTCCTACTGGCACAAACAAAAAGTCAAACTGTTCTTTGGAGCTTTGTAGTATTTCAAGACCTACCGTAGCCTGACCTTCTATAATCTTTGGGTCGTTAAATGGGTGAATGAACACCATACCACTCTTTTCACATTCGGTAGCGGCAGCACGAGATGCTGCATCAAAAGTATCCCCTACCAGTACCACTTCGACATATTGTCCACCAAACATTTTTACTTGGCTTATTTTCTGTTTTGGAGTAGTGGTAGGCATAAATATCTTACCGTTTATTCCCAGTTTACTGCAAGAGTAAGCAACACCCTGTGCGTGGTTACCTGCCGATGCACATACCACACCACGCTCTCTCTCTTCGCTGGAAAGCGAACGTATCTTGTTATATGCACCACGTATCTTATATGAACGTACCATTTGCAGGTCTTCACGTTTCAGGTACACATTTGCACCATATTTTTCTGATAGTGTACGACTGCGTTGCAGTGGCGTAGGTTCTAGAATTTCATTGAGTGTTCTTTCGGCCGAAAGAACGTCTTTCAGTACAGGAAAGTATTTTTTTGTATCCATAATTGTTGTGTTTTTTCTATATAATCGATGCTATAAAATCTCCTACGGCCTGTGTGCCATATGGTTTGCTACCCTTGCTGGCTATGTCTTCGGTTACCACACCGCCTAGGATACTTTTATTTACGGCACGGCGTATGGCAGCACCTTCCTCTTTCATATCAAATGCATATTCCAACATCATAGCTGCCGAAAGTATCGTGGCGATAGGATTGGCTATATCGCGACCTGCCGCCTGTGGATAAGAACCGTGAATAGGCTCAAAAAGACTGGTGTGAACACCTATGCTGGCACTGGGCAACAGACCCAACGAACCAGTTATAACACTAGCCTCATCTGTAAGTATATCACCAAACATATTTTCTGTAACCAGCACATCAAAATGTGAAGGACACTGAATGAGTTTCATAGCAGCGTTATCCTCATACATATATTCCACATTCACATCGGGATATTCGGGAGCTATATTCTGTACTGTTTCACGCCATAGACGAGATGTCGCCAGGACATTGGCCTTGTCAACGACTGTAAGTTTTTTACGGCGAGAGGTAGCATAACCAAATGCCAGTCTTACTATGCGTTCTATCTCTTCGCGAGTATAGACACAACTGTCATAAGCCGTCTTACCGTCTTCGCTGCGTCCCTGTGGACGACCGAAGTAAATGCCTCCTGTAAGTTCTCTCACACATACAAAATTGGCTTCCTCTATGAGTTCTTTTTTAAGAGGTGAACGATGTAAAAGAGCAGTAAAAGGCTCTACTGGACGTATATTGGCATACAGTCCCAGTTTTTTCCTCATAGCCAGCAGTCCTTGTTCTGGACGTACAGTAGATGATGGGGCATTATCATAACGTGGGTCTCCTATCGCTCCAAAGAGCACCGCATCACTCTCCATACATATAGCGTGTGTTTCTTCTGGATAAGGATTACCCACCGCATCTATGGCTGCGGCTCCCACCTGTGCATAAGTATATTCAAAATGATGACCATAACGCTGCCCCACAGCGTCCAGTACTTTAATAGCCTGTGATATAATCTCTGGTCCTATGCCGTCCCCTGGCAAAACCGCTATCTTTTTATTCATATCTATATCATTTCTTTCTGTGCTACAAATGTAAAAAAAACGACAGGAATTACTTCCTGTCATTTTCATATTTTTCTATCTCATCGCGAATACTTACCAGATAATCTATATCATCATATCCGTTTATGAGGCATTCTTTTTTATAAGCACTTACTTCAAACTCCTCACACATATCTGTGCCCTCTATCTTGATAGTCTGCTCTTCCAGATTAACGATAAGACGGGTATCGGGATTACTCTTCACCCTCTCAAATATAGCATTGAGGAAATCATCACTCACACGTACAGGTAACAGACCGTTGTTAAGAGCATTATTGCGGAATATATCTGCAAAAAAACTGGAAACAACCACTCGGAAACCTGCCCCGTATATAGCCCAGGCAGCGTGTTCGCGGCTACTTCCACAACCGAAGTTTTTACCTGCCACAAGAATCTTTGAAGATGACCACCTATCTTCTTCCACAGGAAAATCCTCTCGTATCTTACCCTTATCATCATATCGCCAATCATAGAAAGCTTTCTCTCCAAAACCCTCGCGGGTGGTAGCTTTAAGAAAACGGGCTGGTATTATCTGGTCTGTATCTATGTTTTCTATCTCCAATGCCGCAGCAGTAGAATATAGAGTACTGAATTTTTCTATCATCTTTTCTCTTTATAAAAACATTAGACTTCGGGAATAGTTATCACTCCCTCTATGGCTGCGGCTGCGGCTACTAGAGGGCCACATAGTATGGTACGGGCTCCTACTCCTTGACGACCTTCAAAATTTCGGTTGGAAGTAGAAAGACAGTACGCTCCCTGTGGTATAGTATCACCATTCATCGCCAGACAAGCCGAACAACCAGGCTCACGCATCTCAAATCCCGCCTCACGTAATGTTTCCTCTATACCTTCTTCGCGAGCCATACGTGCTACCTGCCTACTACCAGGCACTATCCACGCTGTAACCTTAGGGTGTTTACGGCGTCCTTTTACATATGAAGCAAATAGTCTTAAATCCTCTATACGTCCATTTGTACAGCTACCCAGGAACACATAGTCTATCTTTTTACCTACCATAGGCTCTCCCGATGCAAACCCCATATAGTCCAGTGCCTTTTCAAATGATGCTCTGGAAGATTCTTCTACCTCATCTATATGTGGTATATGCCCATTCACAGGAACACCCATACCGGGATTGGTGCCATATGTTACCATAGGTTCTATATCACTAGCACAGAAATACTCCTCGCGGTCAAATATCGCATCATCATCACTCTTTAACATCTTCCATCTCTCTACAGCTGCGTCCCACTCTTGACCCTTCGGAGCAAATTCACGTCCACGTAGATATTCAAATGTTACTTCGTCGGGGGCTATCATACCTCCACGGGCACCCATCTCTATACTCATATTACATATAGTCATACGGGCTTCCATAGACAGTGAACGAATGGCACTACCTGCAAACTCTACAAAATAACCCGTACCACCACCCGTACCTAGACGAGAGATGATATGTAGTATGATGTCTTTGGAACAAACGCCTTTTTTAAGTTCTCCATCTATGTTTATACGCATAGAGCGAGGCTTTGTCTGCATGATGCATTGAGAGGCAAGCACCATCTCGACCTCTGATGTTCCCACACCAAATGCCACAGCACCCATAGCGCCGTGTGTAGATGTATGGCTATCTCCACACACGATGGTCATACCCGGCTGTGTAAGACCAGTCTCTGGACCCACCACGTGTACTATACCATTACGAGGAGTCCCTACGGCAAATATCTCTATGTCATTTTCACGACAGTTGGTAGCGAGAGCTTCCAGTTGTGATACAGACAGAAGGTCTGTGGGGGGGAGATGCTGGTTAAGTGTAGGCACGTTATGGTCTGGAGAGGCCGTTATCTGTGAAGGGCGGAACACTCCCACCCCACGTTTTTTTATCCCAGCAAAGGCCTGTGGAGATGTTACCTCGTGTATATATTGACGGTCTATGTATAGGACGCACGTTCCTTCGGCTATGGTTTTAACCGTATGTGCGTCCCATATTTTATCAAATAATGTATTCATCTATTCTATCTATGATATTTTGCCTATGGCGTCCAGCAGACTCTCTACCGATGCTGCCACGACATCTGTATTGGCACCAAATCCATAATACATATGTCCCTTGTGAGATATCTGTACGTGGACTTTACCCATATCATCACTACCACGAGTGATGGCCTGTACCAGATATTCTTCCACGTGGAAACGACGTTTGGTGATGTTTCTTATGGCACTGAATGCTGCATCTATAGGACCATTACCACTGGCACTTTCGGTAAAGGTATCTCCACCGAAACTCACCTGTACCGTAGCAGTAGGTATAGTAGAAGTACCACATACCACTTGCAGGGCTTCCAGTTTATATACCTTTTTATCCTTACTGCCTGTACCTGCCAGCACTTCCAAATCACGAATGGTGATATCTTTTTTCTTGTCGGCCAGGTCTAGGAATTTTTGATATATTTCGTCCAGTTCTTCGGCTTCGGGGAAAATCCCTATGTCTTTCAGGTGGTGTTTAAGTGCCGCACGACCACTGCGAGCAGTGAGTATGATACTAGATTTATCTACTCCCACCTCTTCGGGGTCTATTATCTCATACGTCTGACGGCTTTTGAGAACACCGTCCTGATGTATACCAGATGAATGTGCAAATGCGTTTCGTCCTACTATGGCCTTGTTTGGCTGGACAGGCATACGCATAAGCGATGAGACCAGCTGGCTGGTATTCATTATCTCGCGGGTGTTGATACCTAGTTCATAGTCCATATTTGAATGGCAAGCTACAGCCATCACCACTTCCTCCATAGCAGTATTACCTGCACGTTCACCCAGACCGTTTACCGTTACCTCTACCTGTCGTGCGCCTGCTATTATACCCGATAGGGTATTGGCGGTAGCCATACCCAGGTCATTATGACAGTGTGTAGAGATTATCGCCTTGTCTATATTTGGCACGTTATTTACCAGATATGCTATCTTTTCACCATACTCGTGAGGCAGGCAATAGCCCGTAGTATCGGGTATGTTTACCACAGTAGCTCCAGCGTCTATGACAGCCTCTACCACTCGAGCCAGAAATTCTGGTGCTGTACGACCTGCGTCCTCGGCATAGAACTCTACGTCATCTACATATTTACGGGCGTGGCGTACGGCAGCTACGGCACGTTCTATGATTTTTTCGGGAGTGGAGCCTAGTTTTTCATATATGTGGTAATCACTAGTTCCTATACCTGTATGTATGCGAGGGTGAGCAGCATATTTAAGTGCTTCGGCAGCTATGTCTATGTCTTTTTCCACAGCACGGGTCAAGGCACAGATAATGGGTCGCGTAACGGCCTTGGATATCTCCACTACCGAATTGAAATCCCCAGGTGAAGAAGCAGGAAAACCAGCCTCTATGACATCTACTCCCAGTTTCTCCAACTGACGAGCCACCTCTATCTTTTCTATCGTATTAAGCTGGCAACCTGGGACTTGTTCGGCATCACGCAATGTGGTATCAAAAATATATATCTTTTCACTCATAAGATTGTAGATAAATGATGAGTTTATGTTGTTTTTATATAAGGGGGCAGGGTCCTGCCCCCTTTATGTAAGATAATCGTCTAGTTGTTTTCTGGACGTAGGCGGCGTACTACCTGTCCTGCCTGCCACATTTCAGAATCGTGCATTTCCTGAAGTTCGGCATTGAGTTTTTCACGGTAATCGGCCTGGCTGTTGGAATCTATACTACGCTGTGCTTCGTTTCCTACTTCTACCTCGTGGTATAGTTCTTCAAATACTGGTTTGGCAGCATCGCGGAATTTTTTCCACCAGTCTAGTGCACCGCGTTGTGCGGTAGTAGAACAGTTGGCATACATCCAGTCCATACCGTTTTCGGCGATAAGAGGCATAAGGCTCTGTGATAGCTCTTCTACTGTCTCGTTAAATGCCTCTGATGGTGTATGGCCGTGTGCACGTAGCGTGTCGTACTGTGCTGCAAATATACCCTGTATGGCTCCCATAAGAGTACCGCGTTCACCTGTAAGGTCTGAATAAACCTCACGTTTGAATGTAGTTTCAAATAGGTATCCGCTACCCACACCTATACCCAGAGAGATAACACGCTCCATAGCACGACCTGTCGCGTCCTGGAATATCGCATAACTGGAGTTAAGACCGCGTCCCTGTAGGAACATACGGCGTAATGATGTACCCGAACCTTTGGGAGCTACCAGTATAACGTCCACGTCCTCTGGTGGAACGATACCTGTACGTTCTTTATATGTGATACCAAATCCGTGAGAGAAGTAAAGAGCCTTGCCAGCTGTAAGGTGTTTTTTGATAGTAGGCCACATAGATATCTGTCCAGCATCTGATAGCAGATACTGTATGATAGTACCACGGCTAGCAGCTTCCTCTATCTCAAATAGGTCTTTTCCTTCTACCCAACCATCGGCTATGGCTTTATCCCAGCTTTTAGAACCTTTACGCTGTCCTACTATGACGTTAAAACCGTTATCTTTAAGGTTAAGTGACTGACCTGGACCCTGTACACCATAGCCTATCACTGCTATTGTTTCATTTTTAAGAGTTTCGAGTGCTTTTGAAAGAGGGAATTCCTCACGAGTTACGACATCTTCTATTGTGCCGCCAAAGTTCATTTTTGCCATTTTATTAGAGTTTTAGATTTATATTCCTTTTTTATGATTTTATCGTACTAATAGTTTCCATATTCTGGGTCGTGGATAGATAGGTAATGATGCAGGTCTTCGCATTCGGCATCACTCTTGGGTAGGCTCACCACACCACTGCGTACAAACTGCAACAATCCATATGGTTTAAGACGTTCAAAGAGTTCGCGGGTCTCGCTGGCGTGTCCCGTTTTTTCTAGTACCATATAGTCCTCGCCCACTTCCAGTACGCGTACGTTGAACTTACGCACTATATGTTCTATGCTAGGCGAACGACGCACACGGTACATAGCTATCTCCTGTTGTACTACCTGGTCCAGAGTATAGACATATGCCTTGATGACATCTACCTTTTTCTCTATCTGTTTTACCACTTTTTCTATCTTTTCCTGGTCTGTATGAACCACGATAGTATAGCGGTGTATGCCGCTTATGGCCGATTCTGATGCCGTAACACTCTCTATGTTTATGTTACGACAGGTAAAAATAGTCGTTACTTGATTTAACAGACCTACCTTGTTTTCTGAAAATATGGTGATGATATATTCTTTTTCCATCTCTTCTACTTGTTTTTAAGTCCTGTTACTCCAACATTATATCTGTAACTGCTGCACCTGCTGGCACCATAGGGAACACATTGGCTCCGCTGTCCACTTTTACTTCCATTATAAAGGCGTCATCGTGGGAGAACATACGTTCTATCGCTGCATCTAGCTCTTCGCGTTTTTCTACACGGGTGTATTCTATGCCGTTGGCAGCAGCTATGAGTGAGAAATCTGGATTGACCAGCGGTGTAAAGCTATAACGTTCGTTATAGAACAGTTCCTGCCACTGACGCACCATACCTAGATATCCATTGTTAAGCAGTATTATCTTTACTCCTACACGTGTCTGTAATATGGTACACAATTCCTGTATGTTCATCTGGAAACCTCCGTCCCCTACAAACAGACACACACGTTTATCTGGAAGACCCAGTTTGGCACCTATGGCAGCAGGAAGGCCATAACCCATAGTACCCAGACCACCCGATGTGATGATAGAACGAGGATTATAATACTTGAAATAACGTGCCGCCATCATCTGATGCTGGCCTACGTCTGTCACCATCACTGCACTATCTCCCACTACGCTGGAAATCTTATGTACGACCTCTCCCATACGCACAGCTCCCGATGTAGGCATAGTCTCTTCGCGTATGATTTTTTCATATTCCACATCATAGCACGCACGGAATTGGTCTATCCATTCCTTGTATTCACCCTGTAATATACGTTCTGTAATCATAGGCAATGTATCTTTTACATCTCCTACCACAGGCACATCGGCATAGATGAGTTTGTTTATTTCCGAAGGGTCTATTTCCAGATGTATTACTTTGGCATTGATACCAAAGTCCTCTACACGTCCTGTAACCCTATCGTCAAAACGCATACCTATAGCCACCAAAAGGTCACATTCACGGTTTTTGACATTGGGCCCATAGTTACCGTGCATACCCAGCATACCTACATTCTGTGGGTGAGAACTAGGAAGTGTCGAAAGTCCCAATAGAGTACAAGCAGCAGGCATACCACTTTTCTCCAAAAACGCTGCCAGTTCTTTTTCCGCCCCAGCCAACTGTACACCCTGTCCTATAAGAGCCATAGGTCGACGCGATAGATTGATAAGCTGTACAGCGTCCTCTATGCTACGCATATCTACTTCTGGACGGCTCACATATGAACGTATGTTTTCTGTACGGGTGTATTTAAATGGCACGCGGGCTACCTGTGCGTCTTTGGTGATGTCCACAACCACAGGACCTGGACGACCTGTACGGGCTATATAAAAAGCTCGTGATATGGCATCGGGTATGTCTTCGGCACGTTTTACCTGTATGTTCCATTTGGTAACGGCCTGTGTTATACCCACGAAGTTTGTCTCTTGAAACGAGTCTGTACCCAGTAGCGAAGCACTCACCTGTCCACTTATAAGTACCACCGGTGTAGAGTCCATCATAGCATCGGCCAGTCCTGTAACGGCATTTGTAGCACCAGGACCAGATGTCACCATACATACTCCCACTCTACCTGTGGCACGTGCATAGCCTTCGGCAGCGTGAACGGCGGCTTGCTCGTGACGTACCAAGACGTGATGTATGCGGTCTGTATAATCATACAGTGCGTCATATATAGGAATGACCTGCCCACCAGGATATCCAAACATAATGTCTGTACCCTCGGCCAAGATGGATTCTATTATGGCCTGCGAACCCGTAAGTATGCGAGGTTCTACGGCTGTATCTATCGTTGTGATACTCATATATATCTTATGTGTATTGTTTTTACTTTCAAGTGTATTAAATCTCTCTTACAGCACCCTTATCTGCCGAGGCTACAAGCGAAGCATAGGCACGCAAACTACGCGACACCTCTCTATCACGTCCCACCGGTTCAAATGTCTTTATAGCAGCCATACGTTCTGCTAGTTCTTCATCGCTTATGCATAGATTTATAGTACGACGTGGTATGTCTATCTCTATCATATCTCCATCGCGTACGGCAGCTATCTGCCCTCCCGATGCGGCTTCGGGAGATACGTGACCTATGGAAAGTCCAGAACTACCTCCCGAAAAACGTCCATCTGTAAGCAATGCACACTCTTTATCCAGATGAACAGATTTAAGATATGATGTAGGATATAGCATCTCCTGCATACCAGGACCTCCGCGTGGACCTTCATAGCGTATGACAACCACATCACCCGCTTTTACCTTTCCTCCCAATATGCCGTCCACCGCCTGCTCTTGACTCTCAAACACACAGGCACGACCACAGAATGTAAACAATGCCTCGTTTACGCCTGCCGTTTTTACTATACAGCCATTGGCTGCTATGTTGCCAAATAGAACAGCCAGACCACCATCGTTAAAGTAAGCGTGTTCTATATCTCTTATGCAGCCTGTCGAACGGTCTGTATCCATCTCTTGATAGTATTTTTCCTGTGAGGCCATATCCTGTGATGGTATTCCTGCCGCAGCCGATGTGTATATCTTACGTGCTTCGTCGGTAAAGTTTTCACTGCCAGTGTAGTATTTATCTATACAGTCTGCCATATTTTTAAATCCCACACGATTTACCGACGTATCTATAAGACCAGCCTTGGAAAGCTCGCCCATTATAGCTATTATACCTCCCGCACGGTTTACGTCCTGCATATGATAATGTCCATTTGGAGCTACTTTACACAATACAGGAACCTTACGTGATAGACGGTCTATGTCTTTCATAGTAAAGTCCACTCCTGCCTCGTGTGCTACGGCCAAAAGGTGCAGAACGGTATTGGTACTGCCACCCATAGCTATATCCAGACTCATAGCATTTTCAAATGCCGCCTTGGTAGCAATGGAAAGAGGTAGCACACTTTCATCTCCATCGCGATAATAACGATATGCCATATCTACTATGATTTTGGCTGCTCGTTCAAAAAGACGCTCACGGTTGCGGTGTGTAGCCACCACAGTACCATTTCCTGGCAGAGAAAATCCCAATGCCTCGGTAAGGCTGTTCATACTATTGGCCGTAAACATACCCGAACAAGAACCACAAGTAGGACAAGCCACACTTTCCAGTTCTGCTATATCATCATCGCTTATAGAAGCATCGGCAGATTTTACCATAGCATCTATAAGGTCCACTCCCACCCCGCGGAATATACCAGCCTCCATAGGCCCTCCCGATACAAATATCGTTGGGATATTAAGACGCATAGTCGCCATAAGCATACCAGGTGTCACTTTATCACAATTGGATATACATACCAGCGCATCTACTTTGTGAGCACGAGCCATATATTCCACACTATCGGCTATGATTTCTCGCGAAGGCAACGAATACAGCATACCATCGTGCCCCATAGCTATGCCATCGTCCACAGCTATGGTATCAAATTCTGCAGCAAAACAACCCTGCTCCTCTATCAATTTTTTAACCTTCTGGCCTATCTCGTGCAGATGTACGTGTCCTGGCACCATCTGTGTAAAGGAGTTGGCTATACCTATGACAGGGCGGTTGAAATGATGTTCTTTCATTCCATTGGCACGCCATAGGCTACGGGCTCCTGCCATACGACGTCCTGTGATGGTAACAGCACTTTTAAGCTGATTTTTATATTCCATAATTCAAGCGTTTTATTACCTTAAAAAAGCCTTCCTCACGCGTGAGGAAGGCTTTCTTGATATTATTCTACATAATCCAACACACAACCTACCTCACAGTATCACCAGTGAGCAGCAGCAGGATTGTAATAAGTAGAGTGTCGGTTATATTGTTCATTTTATTATTTTTCAATATCCGAGCAAAGATAGCAGTATCCTTTTCACAATAGCAAACTTTTTATGTGTTTTTTTCAACACACTTGTATTTTTTTTGCAAAAATGAAAAAACACACTACTTTACTGATGATTTTTCTTTTTTCAAGCCCTTATACACCACAAAAATAACAATCATCACAGCCAAAGCCAGAAAAACATAACTTATCTCGTGGCTGTAACGCTCTACGTGGGCCATAAGTTCTTCTCGGGGGACAACACTATGCAGATAATAACCTATGGCTGCTAGTATAATATTCCATATCCCAGCACCCAATGTGGTGTATAATATAAATGTCGTGAACTTCATACGAGAAAGACCCGCAGGTATAGAGATAAGCTGGCGTACGGCAGGCACCAGTCGTCCTATAAATGTAGATACAGCACCGTGACGAGCAAAGTATCGTTCGGCAGTATCTACTTTCTTGCCATCTAGCAGGCACATATGCCCTATACGGCTATCGGCAAAACGATATACCAATGGACGGCCTATCCATCGTGCCAGATAATAATTTATCACAGCTCCCATATCTGCTCCTATAGTGGCAAACACCACCACCAGAATGATGTTAAGTTCGCCAGCGGCCGCCATATATGCAGCAGGTGGAACTACTACTTCAGACGGGAAAGGTATAAACGAACTCTCTATCATCATAAGAAGAGTAACAGTCCAATAATTGAGGTTTTCTATGCACCACTGTATAAATCCCAATGACTCCATTTTGTTATATATTTTAAGATTTATCTGTCTATAAATACTTTACTAAGGTGCGAAAGTACTAATTATTATTCACTTTTTCAGTTAAAAAACATACACGACAGCTATGAGATAAAATTTCATAATATATACGCAAAAATGCGTATCTTTACACGTTGATTCATTAACGTGGGGAGAACTATCCATATAGTGAGCTACCACCCTTATATAGAGAACAATAAATGATATGAAGAATATACGTAACTTTTGTATTATCGCCCATATAGACCACGGGAAAAGCACACTGGCAGACCGCCTTATGGAATATACCAAGACTATTTCAGACCGCGAAAAACAAGACCAGCTGCTAGATGATATGGACCTGGAACGTGAGCGAGGCATTACCATCAAGAGCCACGCTATACAGATGGAATATGTTCACGGTGGGGAAAAATACATACTCAACCTCATAGATACCCCAGGACACGTGGACTTCTCATATGAGGTATCACGTAGTATAGCCGCCTGTGAAGGTGCACTGCTGGTGGTAGATGCTGCACAGAGCATACAGGCACAGACGATATCAAACCTCTACCTAGCACTGGAAAATGGTCTTACCATCATACCTGTGCTTAACAAGATAGACCTCCCTAGTGCCAAACCCGAAGAAGTATCTGACGATATAGTAAACCTCATAGACTGTGGTTATGACGAGATTATCCACGCCAGCGGTAAGACAGGACAAGGTGTGGAGGATATACTGAATGCTATAGTAGAACGTGTACCTGCACCGGTGGGAGACCCTACTGCTCCGCTAGAGGCACTGGTATTTGATTCTGTGTACAACCCATTCCGTGGAGTAGAGGCTTACTTTAAGGTGGTAAATGGTGTAATTCGCCGTGGAGAGAAAGTGAAATTTATGGCTACCGGCAAATCATACAATGCCGACGAAGTAGGTACGCTTAAACTTAAAAAAGCTCCAAAAGAATTTATCTCGACAGGTGATGTAGGTTATGTCATATCGGGCATCAAGGAAGCGGTAGAGGTAAAGGTAGGTGATACCATCACATCGGTAGAACGTCCTACGGCTCGTCCCATAGAAGGATTTGAAGAGGTTAAACCTATGGTCTTTGCCGGTATATACCCTGTAGATACAGAAGACTATGAGGACCTACGTGCATCTATGGAAAAACTGCATCTTAATGATGCCTCGCTTACATTTGAAGGAGAGTCTTCGGCGGCACTGGGATTTGGCTTCCGTTGTGGATTTTTGGGAATGCTACACCTGGAAATAATACAGGAACGTCTAGAGCGTGAGTTTGGTATGACGGTTATCACCACCGTACCAAACGTTTCTTATAACATCTACCAGACATCAGACAAAAACAAGGCCATAAACATTCACAACCCTTCACAACTTCCAGACCCTTCCAAACTGGACCGTGTAGAAGAACCATATATCAAGGCCTCTATCATCACCCAGTCAGACTATATAGGTCCTGTCATGGAACTGTGTATATCCAAACGTGGTATTCTCAAAAACCAATCTTATCTCACACCTACACGTGTAGAGCTTATATTTGAAATGCCACTGGCCGAGGTTGTGTTTGATTTCTATGACCGTCTTAAATCCATATCCAAAGGCTATGCTTCGTTTGACTACAGCCCTATCGGGTTCCGCGATGCAGACCTTGTGAAAGTGGACATTCTCATAAACGGGGAACCTGTGGACGCACTGTCATCACTTATCCACCGCAGCAATGCCTATGACATAGGACGTAAGATAGTTGAAAAATTGCGTACACTCATACCTCGTCAGCAGTTTGACATACCACTACAGGCTGCCATAGGTGCCAAAATCATAGCTCGTGAAACCATCAAGGCAGTACGCAAGGACGTTACCGCCAAATGTTACGGTGGTGACATATCCCGTAAACGTAAACTGCTGGAAAAACAGAAACAAGGTAAAAAACGTATGCGTCAGATAGGGCGTGTGGAAGTCCCACAATCGGCATTCCTAGCGGTGCTTAAACTATCAGACCAATAAAAAATATAAAGATGATACATCTGCGTAGTAGAGAAGAAATAGAAAAACTACACCGTGCAGCCGATGTAGTGAGCCGTACACTGGGTATGCTCGCCAGCGAAGTAAAAGCGGGTGTAAGTACACGTCAGCTGGACCGTCTGGCCGAAGAATTTATACGCGATAACGGTGGTACACCTTCATTCAAGGGCCTGTATGGCTTCCCCGCCGCCTACTGTATGTCCCCAGGAGCACAGGTGGTACAC
>JAFYKQ010000054.1 GCA_017537565.1 Flavobacteriales bacterium | reverse complement strand
GTACTATTGCTCCGTTTTCCTTATATCCCACTATCGCACCAAAACTTTCTGTGATGTAGCCTTCCTGTTTGCGACGTATTTCTCCTATCATTGCTGCGATATCGGCTTCGTCATAGCCACGCTCTACTGCTTCGGTCTCCACACGACGGAAGAATTCTGTAAGAGCCACCGCATCTTTTAACATCGCACGATTCATACCCTCTATCTCGGCACTGTTCTTGACACATTTTGCCATAGCCACTGGCGAAGTAACGTTTTTCACCATCACATCATCTGAAAGGAGTTCGCGGTGATATGCCGAAAATTTACCTGCATCTACACATAGCACATCTCCCTCTTTACCCTCTTTAAGCCAATCCTCTATTGCTCCGTAAGGACGCACCTCAACATCTATCGATGCGAGATATTGTTTGACTTCAGCAGATAGTTTTACTTCGTCTATAAACAATATAGCACGAGTGTCTGAAATAGCGAGATATGCATATGTTACAGGGTTACAAGCCACATCTGCTCCGCGTATGTTAAGCGTATATGCTACCTCGTCTAGTGCATCTATCACGATAGCATCGGCACGATTGGCTCTCAAAAAAGTTCTTATGGCCGATATTTTATCTACCGCACTCTCCCCCGCTGTTTTTATATCGTGGATATATACCGGTGCCGTAGGCATCGATGGGCGGTCTTCCCATACATTCCCTGCACAGAAATCAAGTGCCAATTTTATACCTTTACTAGAAAGTGTAGAGCGTATATCACCTGCCGATGCCAGCGAGAACACACGACCGTCTATACCTACCGTCTGTCCCGAAGTCATATTTTCTGCTATCCACGTCACCCATTCGGCGGCAGTCTGCACCACCAGTGGGTGCATAACATATTCTGTGCCTTCTATCTCTTTTTCACACTGTATGAAATATCTGGAATCAACCCATACACCAGCGTGTGATGCTGTAACTACTACCGTACCTGCACTACCCGTAAAATCAGATATCCATTCACGCATAGCAAAACAACGTGCCGAATACTCGCTCTGGTGAGCATCAGATGAAGGAATAATTACCGCATCTATATTATTTTCAGCCATATAGGCTCTCAGTTTTTTCAGTTTTTCTTCTATGGTCATATCTTTATTTTTTATGGTAAAACAATGCCCTAAAATTAGAAAAATTATAGAAAATAAAAGCTCTTTGAGAAAATAAAAAGTATATTTTTTAGCACATTAATCCCACCAAAAACGTATTTTTGTTTTTCACTTATAAAACACACTCTACATATGCCAGGACTCATCATATTGCTTATCATAGGTGCTTGTATAGCAACATCTATAAAAGGATTTAATGACACATCATTTAAAAGAAAATATATGCTCAACGTGGGCAACATAGCCACACGCGGCGAATACTACCGTCTATTTACCTGTGGTTTCCTGCACGCAGACTGGCCACATCTCATATTTAATATGCTTACATTATACTTCTTCTATTCCACACCTTATATGATTCTAGGCGGCGGAGCTTTTCTTATGATATATGTAGGTGGACTGGTCTTTTCATCGTGGTATAGCTATATGATTCACAAAAGAGAACCCTATTATTCTGCACTGGGAGCATCGGGCGCGGTGAGTGCCGTTCTATTTTCTGCCGTAATGCTAAATCCTACCATGAAGATGATTATATTTCCCATACCTCTGCCTCTGCCAGGATGGATATTTGCGATAGCATATATAGTCTTTTCTACATTTGGTATGCACAATGCCAATACTCGCATAGGACATTCGGCACACTTGGGTGGAGCGGTGATAGGAATAGTCATCACATTATTTATGCGTCCATATATGATATGGGAGGCTCCGTTATTTACATCGGGGATTACACTGCTATCCATAGTGTTACTGCTGTTGGAATTAAAACGCACAAGATAATTTCCACAAACAATCATTATGTTTTTTCATATATTTACATCATATTTGTCGTAATTTATTTACTAATCTAAAAATTAAAACAAATATGAGTAGCAAAATATATAATTATTTATCTGGGATACAGACCAAAGGAATGTACGCACGACGTTAAGACAAAGAAAAAGCTTTATCCTATGCAGAAAAAGCAAAGGCTTTACAAGAGGAAAAAGAATATTGGTTAGATGAAATAGAAGAATATGTTTTTCCAATAGGACAGCCTTATGATTTACATTTAGTAGGTAAAGCAAAAATAAACCCATAGATATTATGAAAAGAAAAACAAAGAATATATTTCTAATACTTGGTTCTACAGCTGTGGCAGGGATAATAGGAGTAATTTTATTTATAGGAATGATCCCGCTGAGTCTTATCCTACATCAATTGGCTCTTTCTCCCGAAGATTTGGGTGGAGGGTATTGTGTAGATTATGAACTATATGCTACATTGGGAGAAAATTATAATGGAAATTCGTGGAGTATCTATGATGAGAGTATGTGTATAAGAGATTATAAGGTGACAGATACTCATATATTTATATATGCCTTTACAGCTCCATATGCTACGAAACAAGACAAAATATATAAATACAGC
>JAFYKQ010000053.1 GCA_017537565.1 Flavobacteriales bacterium | reverse complement strand
CAAAATTTTAATGAAACCACCATATTTTTTTCGACTAAATTCAATTATATGGGGACAAATGCCCTACGGCCAATAAAAAATCACGCCCCGTGGGGCGTGATTTTTTATTGAGATAATTATATCATTAGAAATCTATTCTGTATCCGTATGGCATACGAGCCATCACGCGTGGTTTATCTTCATCGCTTATCTCACGCATCACTCCCAGCATATCTGCCAGTTCATCACCTACCACGGCACGTATCTCGTCATCTTTACTTCCTCCCAAAAGCTCCATAAACGCATCTATAGATTTTTTAGGGTTTGTAGTTTGTATGACGCGATATTCCTCTACACCAGCTATCGATGCAGCCTTTTCTATCGCATCATAAAGACCACCTATCTCGTCCACAAGTCCTATTTCTATGGCGTCGCTACCAGTCCATACGCGTCCCTGTGCTATCTCGTGGATTTCATCTGTGGTCTTTCCACGACCTTCGGCTACACGAGAGAGGAATTGAGTATAAACACTCTCTATGTTTTTCTGTATAATAGGAGCCAATCCTTTGCTTACAGGAGCCAACAACGATGGGTCGATAGAATTTGGATAGATAGCCACCTCATCTATCGTGATACCGTGTTTTGAAGCCAATTTGGATACATTTGGTATAACACCAAACACACCTATACTACCTGTAAGAGTAGTAGGTTCTGCAAATATATAGTCTGAACCACAAGAGATATAGTAACCTCCGCTGGCAGCATAGTCACCCATAGATACTACTACAGGTTTTTCCTTCTGCAATTTTTCTAGCGAATACCATATATTGTCTGACGCCAATGCCGAACCACCAGGTGAGTTTACACGCAAAACGACAGCCACCACATTGGTATCTTTTATGACTTTTTCTACGTCCTTACGTATGCTCTTGGTACTTATGCTACCTACCTCTGGTTCATCTACTATTTCACCTTCGGCATAGATGATAGCTATTTTCTTTTTGGCTGTTTCTATCACCATAGATGGCTGAGCTATGTAGTCCACTATGGATATTTTATTTTTCACACCCAATGTATCTTTTATATAAGACGCATATCCTTCATAGTATGAAAGTGTATCTACCAATCCTGCACCGAGAGCCTCCTGTGAGAACATTCCAGCACGAGAAGCAGCCGCTGCACATATTTCTTCACGAGACAGGCCTCTATTTTCTGCTATGATAGTAGAGACAGTATCCCATACAGTTTCCAACATACGCAGGTTTTGCTCGCGGTTGGCTTCACTCATTTTGGTTTCTATAAAAGGCTCTACAGCACTCTTAAATTTACCCACGCGGAATATCTGCACGTCTATGCCATATTTTTCCAAAAATCCTTTATAGAACGGCATCTGTGTAGCAAGACCTTTAAGGTCAACACCACCGTTTGGATTGAGGAACAGTTTGGTAGATAGGCTTTTCAGTATATATTCTCCCTGTGTATAATTTTCGGCATATGACACTATTGGCTTACCAGATTCCTTGAACTCTTTAAGAGCTTTTTCTACAGCCATAAGCTGTGCCATACCTCCGCCAAAACCACTACCAGAAAGCACCATACCTTTTATACGGTCATCAGTAGCTGCGCGAGTAATAGCATCTGTCAGGTCTTTAAGAGCCAGTGTATTTTCGTCCTGAACACCGCCACCCAAAATCAAAAACTCTGGAGAAAAACGAGACATAGGGTCTTCTACCACACAGTCCATAATAGGAGTTGACAGGTCCACGACCAACATCGAATTATCTTTAACACCCGCTACCTCATCTTCAGACAGAGCAGATATCATAGACACCATTCCCATAAACATAAAAAATGGGAGGAAAGTAAGCACCACTCCTGCCAGCAATGCTGCAAAAAACATTTTTAAAAATTCTTTCATATCCTATCGTTTTTATTTTGAATGATTTATCTAAAAACTCCACCTTGCGGTGGAGTTATATTTTCATTATTTTACTTCAATAAGTATAGGTGGGGCAAGTGGAGGATAATTCTCTCCAGCCTTGGTAAGACCATTTGCCACATTTGGATCTTTTTTATCCTGTGCCTTAAAGGCTTCGTAAGAATATTTATAATTATCATTTGTCGCATTACCAGTAGAAATCTTCATAATGCGTTCCACTATAGTATAGCGAGATATACCATTGAAATATGAACGGTTATCAATCATACAAGATATCTGCTCACTACGCCATACACCAGTAGGGAATGTCATAGCCCCCTCATAGACACCTACTTCTGGATATTTGCTATCGCCTATAAACATACTCCAAGGTACGAGCGAAGGCTCTGGTGTAACAGATATGTTTTTATAGAAACCTCGATTCTGCCAAGTCTTTATTCTAGTTATATCATCTTGTGAAGGAGCTCCCGAATATGTATATTCATCACCCAGTTTTGGGAAACCGTGTCCACCTACCTCGTGACGCAATGTAGCTTCAAACGCACGTGACATAGGACACATACCTACACAGGCACCATCTGACCACATAGTACAAGTACCCGCATAACGTTTATCGTTTATCACCAGAATCAAGATACTATGATTTATAGGGTTAGCTTCATCTGCCAATGCACCATATATGTATCCGCCTTCTTCTCTTACATCTTCACCAACGGCCAGTGCTGGCACTTTACGGGCATAGTTCATCACCTTGTAATAATCACACGTGGTGCTTGTGCTATTGGAAGACGTAGCATCAAATGTAGCACGGAAAGACGTAGAAGGTCTAAACGTAGCAAAATTTGCACTCTGAGAACCATCGTGACCGTGACCATACATAGCACCACGGTGTTGGCTTTCAGAATAAACAAAATAGATATTGAATTTGTTTCTGTATGAGCGGTATGGCTCTATATCAAAGAATGCTTCTACCGCATCCTCCATCGCCTGGTCATAAGCTGCACCCTCTACCAAATCTTCCTGTATAAATCCATCACCCATCAGTACGATGTTAATAGGATTGGTATCGGTATTTATCTCATACGCCTTATATTCTCCCTCACCGTGGTAAGTTACACTAGGTGTAGTATATGAGAACACTTCACTCGATATTACATCTGTTGACATACCATCTGTAGCCTCTACCTTCCAATAGTAAGTAGCGCCCATTTCCTGTTTGTCTGACAAGGTGTATGTAAGCTCACGAGTATTATAAGAGCTCCACGTCTGCTGGTCTTTGGATATTTTAAGGGTGTATGCAATAGCATCGCCATTGGCGTCCTGTGATGCCTGCCAAGTAAACGTAGGCACAAGTCCTGCTATTGTCTCACCATTGGCAGGAGAAACCAGCACCGGTGCCGTAGGCACTACGTTTGGAGCTTCTTTCTGTGTAAGAGTCACAGTAGCTCCACCTTCTGGAACATCTTTACTTTTAATAGTAAAAGTCATAGAACGAGACGAATGTGTCGTCTGTGTCTGTGATGTGATGTTTACCGTAGCATTACCCTGACCAGACGTAGGACTAACTGTTGCCCACGTGTCTGACGAAGAGATAGTCCACTGTACATTTGAACTGATAGCAAACGTTGCACTTGTAGCATCGGCTGCTATTTCTATTCTGGCTGGTCCCGCTTGCAAGAATGGGTCTTCTCCCTTGGAACAAGACGCCACCACAAATGACACGACCAATGCCATCATATAAGTCAATAATCTATTTTTCATATATCTATAAGTGTTAATTGTTATATATAGCTATTTTATATGGACACAACGACTCCCTCCCCTCTATATACATAACGGCAGCAGAGTCTTCTGTCTCCTTATTCTATCCCCCCTATCAATTATAGACGCTGTTGTTTGGCTTCTATCGATAGTGTAGCGTGTGGTACAGCGCGTAGTCTTTCCTTTGGGATAAGTTTTCCCGTCACACGACACACACCATATGTCTTGTTTTCTATGCGTACAAGTGCAGCCTTGAGGTCTCTTATGAATTTTTCTTGACGAGCTGCCAGTTGTGCATTAGCTTCCTTGGACATAGTTTCAGACCCTTCTTCAAACGTCTTAAACGTAGGAGAAGTATCATCTGTACCATTACCCGAATGATTAAGGTAAGAATCACGTATGATAGCCAAATCTCGTTCAGCTTTGGCGATTTTTTCCTCTATGAGAGCCTTGAACTCTTCTAGTTCGGCGTCGCTGTATCGAGGCCCTTTTACTACATTTCCTGCCATACGTCAATCGTGTTTTTTAATGTTTATAATCATTTTAACATCGTCAAACTCTACACTTTCACCATCTGAAATAGTGTCTGCAAACACCAGAGAATGAGTCAATGTTTCCGAGCAAATATAATCATTATTTGTATCAATAGCACATTTTATTTCATCTTCTGCACAAATAGTTACATCTATGCGGTCGCTTACATTAAAATCTGCCTCCTTACGCATATTCTGGATACGATTCACTACCTCACGAGCTATACCTTCGCCCTTCAATTTTTCATCTATCACTATATCCAGAGCCACCGTAAGACCGTCCAATGACAGAACAACGCTACCTTCTACGTCTTGTGTAGAGATATTAACGTCCTCCACCTGTATAGTAAATTCTTTCTCTCCCACCACGACTGCCAGACTGCCGTCTTTTTCCAGACTCGCTATCTCTTCCTGGCTCATCGCCTGTATGTAGGCCGCCACAGCCTTCATATCCTTGCCGTAGCGAGGTCCCATCTTCTTGAAGTCTGGTTTTATCTGTTTTACAAACATCGATGTGTCTGAAAGCAGTTCTACAGCCTTGACGTTAAGTTCAGAAAGTATAAGGTTCTCCACAGCCTTTATCTTTCCTGCAAAATCTTCTGTAAGGCAAGGTATCATTATCTTTGGCAGTGGCTGACGTACACGTATCATCTCGCGTTTACGCAACGACAGTCCCATAGAACATACCTTCTGTGCCAGTTCCATTCGCTCTTCCAGAGCCTTGTCCACCATCGCGGCGTTATACACAGGATAATCTGCCAAGTGAACCGATGCACTGGTGTCTTTACCCGTCACAGCATTAAGATCACGGAACAGACGGTCTGCATAGAACGGTGCAAATGGGCTTATAAGACGTGACAATGTTTCTATGCAGGTGTAAAGTGTCTGATATGCCGATAGTTTATCCAGTGATGATGCATCTGATTTCCAGTAACGACGACGTGACAATCGTACAAACCAGTTGGAAAGGTTCTCTCCCGTGAAGTACTGGATAAGACGTGTAGCACGTGTAGGCTCATAATCGTCCAGTGCCTCCTCTACCTTATGTACCAGCGTATTGAGTTCTGAAAGTATCCAGCGGTCTATCTCTGGGCGTTCTGCATATGGTACGTCCTCTTCGCTATATGTAAATCCGTCCAGGTTGGCATATAGGGCAAAGAACGAATATATGTTGTACAACGTACCAAAGAACTTACGACGTATCTCTTCTATACCCTCCACGTCAAATTTAAGGTTATCCCAAGGCTGTGCATTTGATATCATATACCAACGTACAGCATCGGCTCCATATTTACCCAGCGTTTCAAATGGGTCTACGGCGTTGCCCAGACGTTTTGACATCTTCTGTCCATTTTTATCCAACACTAGACCGTTTGACATAACAGCTTTATATGCCACACTATCTTTTACCATCGTAGATATAGCGTGCAGCGTATAGAACCAACCACGTGTCTGGTCCACGCCCTCGGCTATGAAATCGGCAGGGAAGCCCTCGCCACCATCTATCAGTTCTTTATTTTCAAACGGATAGTGCCACTGTGCATATGGCATAGAACCCGAATCAAACCACACGTCTATAAGGTCGGCCTCACGACGCATAGGACGTCCCGTAGGTGATACCAACACCACATTGTCCACTATATGTTTATGAAGGTCTATCTTTTCATAGTTCTCATCGCTCATATCCCCTGGGTTAAAGTCTGGATATGGGTCGCTTTCCATAAATCCAACCTCTATGGAACGTGCTATTTCGGCTTTAAGTTGGGCTGCACTGCCTATTATCATCTCTTCACGACCGTCCTCTGTACGCCATATAGGTAGCGGGATACCCCAGTAACGTGAACGTGACAGGTTCCAGTCATTGGCACTTGCCAACCAGTTACCAAAACGTCCCGTACCCGTAGCCTCTGGTTTCCATTTTATAGTAGCATTGAGTTCACTCATACGATCACGCACTTCTGGCACACGTATAAACCAAGAATCTAGCGGATAGTACAACACAGGTTTGTCTGTACGCCAGCAGTGAGGATATGAGTGAGTATGTTTGGCTACCGAAAACGCCTTGTTTTCTTCTTTAAGACGTATAGCTATCTGTACATCTAGGCTGCGTTCTGGTTCTTCACCAGCTGCATAGTATGCGTTCTTTACATACATACCCGAATACTCTCCCATACCATCTATAAAACGACCCTGTAGGTCAACCAATGGCACCAAGTTGTCATTCTTATCTTTTACCAACATAGCAGGCACACCAGCATCACGAGCCACACGTGCGTCATCTGCACCAAACGTAGGAGCTATATGCACTATACCCGTACCATCTACCGTAGTAACATAGTCCCCCGGTATAACACGGAATGCACCTTCTGGATTTTCATAAGGCAGATAGAATGGCATCAACTGTTCATAACGTGCCCCTACCAATGTCTTACCATCAAATTCTCCTACTATCGCGTAAGGTATCTTTTTGGATTCGGGAGTGTAGGCCGCAAAATCCTCTTCGCTTTCTGCCGCATAGAATTTACCTGCAAACACGCTCTGCACCAAATCACTAGCCAATATCACATATTCTGGCTCAAAAGTGTATTGGTTAAACGTGCGAGCCATCACATACTGTATTTTTTCACCTACGGCCAGTGCTGTATTGGAAGGAAGAGTCCAAGGAGTAGTCGTCCAAGCCAAGAAATAAACCGCAGCATCGTCCTTTTTAAGACCCTCTGGAAGAGTGTCCTTAACAGCCTTGAATTGTGCAGTCATCGTGGTATCAGACACATCACGGTAACAACCAGGCTGGTTAAGCTCATGTGAAGAAAGACCCGTACCCGCCTTTGGCGAATATGGCTGTATGGTATATCCCTTATAAAGCAGTCCCTTGGCATATATCTGGGATAGAAGCCACCATACGCTTTCCATATATTTGGACTTATAAGTGATGTATGGGTCTGACATATCTACCCAATAACCCATCTGTCGTGTAAGAGAGTTCCAGCGGTCTGTATAACGCATTACCACCTTGCGGCAGTAGTCGTTATACTCCTCTACCGATATCTTTTTACCTATGTCTTCCTTGGTTATTCCCAGTTCTTTTTCCACACCCAGTTCCACAGGCAGACCGTGTGTATCCCAACCAGCCTTACGCCCTACCTTGAAACCTTTCAGGGTTTTATAACGGCAGAATATATCCTTTATGGTACGAGCCATAACGTGGTGAATACCAGGTAGTCCATTGGCTGATGGAGGCCCTTCAAAAAACACAAAAGGAGTAGCTCCTTCGCGGTTTTTCACACTGCGAGCAAATATATCTTCCTGCTCCCAAAAAGCCAACATTTCATCTACCACACCCGTAAGACTCAAATGGTCATACTCATTAAATTTTTTCTTGTTATCCATTCTACGTTATATATATGCGTGTTATTTATCTGTTTACAAAATAGTCATTACTATTAATTTGCGAAAATACGACATTTTTTTCATACTATCTCCCTTTTTCTCATTTTTTACACAAAAGAATCTAGATATATGGCATTAGAAATAAAACATTTGGCTATGTGGGACATAAGTAATACATTTGCAAGATTAAAAAGTGGACGACTATCACACGCTGTCTCCACCCATAAAATCATTATTAACCAACACTTTATACTTTGGAAGCAGACCCACTCGGCAACATAATAGATTACATATGCACCATAGCCAGCAGTAGTGCTCTATGGTATTCTATCGCTGTTATTTTACTACTTATGACATCTGCCCTTATATCGGGTTCTGAAACAGCTCTTTTCTCTATCACAGGAGCAGAAAAAGAAGAATTCAAAAACTCCCGCGACCCTCGCGAGAGAATGATTGCTTCACTACTGGAACGTCCAGACCGCCTGCTGGCAACTATTCTTATAGCCAACAATTTTGTAAACATAGCCATAGTCCTCATTCTGGAATACTTGCTTAGGACATACGTGGATTTTGGAGACAATGACTTATTACGCGTATTCATATCGGTAGTAATGACAACATTCCTGTTACTGTTATTTGGGGAGGTAATGCCCAAAGTATATGCCACGGGAAACTACATAGGTGCCAGTAGAATGGTCGCTCCTATCATCAAGGTTATGTCGTTCCTATTGCGTATAGTGAGCGTTCCTTTCCTACTTCTCAACAAGGGCATAGAAAAGATTTTCTCTTACCGTACACGCACAGGGCATCTTTCGGTAGATGGACTATCACAAGCACTGGAAATGACACAGGACGAGACAGAGGACGACGATGAAAAAAGAATACTAGAAGGCATCGTGTCTTTTGGCAAGACAGACGCCAAACAGGTGATGACACCACGTACAGAAGTCTTTTCGGTGGCAGATGATTGCACGTTTGAACGTCTTAAACGCCTCATATTACGACAAGGCTACTCTCGAATACCGGTATATCACGGTAACCCAGACTGCATACGTGGCGTGCTGTATATCAAAGACCTATTGGCTTATCTGGCAGAGAAAGACTACCAGTGGCAGAAGATGATACGCACACCGTTTTTTGTGCCAGAAAATCGCAAGATAGACGACATATTGGTCGATTTCCAAGAAAAGAAAAACCATATGGCCATAGTGGTAGATGAATATGGCGGAACAAGCGGCATAATCACTATGGACGACATTCTGGAGGAGATAGTGGGCAACATATCAGATGAATTTGACACAGAAGGTGGCGACGGATATACACGCGACGACGAAAATCATTTTACGTTTGAAGGAAGTACACGACTTGTAGATTTTTATCGTATATTGGACATAGAAGCAGAAGAGGAAGAAATGTGGGAAGAAAACAAAGGCGAAGCCGATACATTGGCCGGATTTATACTAGAGAAAAACGGTGCCTTCCCAAAACGCGGCGAGACCATATCGTTTATGGAGCGTTACACATTCACGATTTCTGCCATAGACCGTAAACGTATAAAAGAAATCAAACTGGAAATTGCTCCTGCTACCACGACAGTCACAGACAGCAAAGAAGATTAAAAAGGCACTTTGTATCATAGTGCCACTATGCGTTTTATCATTTGTATTTTACTATCTCCCACAGCACAGGAGCAGGTATTATCCTCGCCCCATAGGGTATCTACACACAGAACTCCCCATACATTCATACGACACATACCACTTACATGATTGGGAGATAGAAATATCATCACACTGCATAGTCTCTACCCCACAGGAAGAACTATTATGCCTTTACTACCCGTCTATGAAAGCCCACATAAACATACGCCACAGCATAGAGACAGACAGTACATTTTCCATAGAGCAAGACATCAAAGAAAACATATCCCGCCTATCCACCAATGCATATAGTATATCTACACAAGACTACTATGACGAGTATCGGGGGATAAAGGCTTCGATATACACCATAAAGGGTGATGTTGCCATACCACTAGCCTTTCATCTCACTAGCAGGAGCGATGATTATTATATGTATGGCGTGGCATATTTTGACCTGCGTCCATCTTATGACTCCCTGCTACCCTCCATAGAATACCTGCACTATGACATAAAACGACTCATAGAGAGTTACCATTCGCTGTAAATTGTTGATAACTATTTGGTAGGAGGGGGAATATCTAGTATTTTTCTTTGTATTTTTACTCGCTGGAAAACATACACGATAATATGTACGCATCACAAGCCCCAGAATCAGACATATCCATCATAGCCAAACGCTATACCGAAGCCCACGATAGCGGCGAGAGTATCTTTCTAGATGCCTCACAGTGGATAGAACTGATGGAACATTTTATGGAAGGTATGCAGTACACGCTGGCCGTGAGTGCGGCAGACGATGCAGGAGATACATACCCCGACAATATAGCGGTAAACATTTCTCGTTGTGAGGTTTACATATACACAGAAAACTCACCGAAGGCCATACCTATAATAAAAGACCTCACTTCCAGACATAGCGAAATGGCAGCTGTGAGAGTTCTGTATGGCATGTATCTATCCTCTACGGGTGAACCCAAAGAAGCCATCGAATATTACCTTTCAGCATATGAAGAATATGAGGACTCGTATCGTCTTAATATCCTACTGGGGGAAGAGTATTCGTCTATCGAGAACTACGGCATGGCTATACGTTATTTCCAGAAATCCATCATCACAGACCACAGCGATGATAGAGTCATAGATATGCTGGTGGAAGTATATATCAAGAGCGAAAGCCATACACTGGGCGCACATTTCTTTAAACGTCTTATAGAAAAAGACCCATACAATGCAAAACTATGGCGTCTGTGCGGTTTCTTTTTATACAGGAGAGGCGACATACAGGAGGCTATACAAGCGTTGGAGTACGCTACATACATATCTACACAGTGGAGCACACCGTACTATGACCTATCTGAGATTTTATGGGAGGAAGAGCGTTATGATGACATCATATCCTGCCTGCAACGATTACTGTCATATGACACGATAGAAGACCCATATCCATATTCTATGTTGGGTAAATGCTACCACCAGAAGGGAGAGATAGAAAAATCCTGTGAACATTTTCTGCGAGCCATACATTACGACCCACTCAATGCCGAAGGCTGGTATAATCTTTCTTTGGCACATTTTACATCTGGATATAAGCGTCAGGCTTTGGAATACATATACCAGGGCTTGGAATGTGACAGTAACGACGTGGAGTGCCTGCGTCTGGCGTGGGAGATAGAAGAATCTCTACATATGTGGGAGGAGGCCGACGCTCACCTATCAAGCCTGATAGAACACCCCGAAAGCAACGAAGAGGACTATATGGACTACGCCTATTTTCTATATGAAAGAGGCGAATACACCAAGGCACTGGACATTCTCAAAAACCTGCGTCAGATAAATGAAAAATGCCACGAGGCGTTTTATCATATGAGTTCTATTTATTTTGGTATAGGGGATTATGAAAAAGGTAGCAATATGTTGAAAAAAGCATTATCTTTGGCACCAGAACTACTGCACGTTATAGAGGACAATTACCCCGAACTGATAGACCGAATACCTCTACTTAAACAGTATTTCCCCATAGGGGACAGCGAGAAAAAGAATTGATGATTCACGCCCCACACATAGAAAAACCACAGGATAGAAACACATAAAAATAATAACACATTCCATATTTACATTATGCTTAAAAAATTGATTATACCATTTGCCTTTATAGCCCTCTTGTGTGCTTGCCAAGGGACAAAGGCCGAATACCCTGCTCCACTAGAAGTATCGTGGAGAATGGAGGGCAACCGTATGGGAAAAGACAACTCTTGTTTTAAGACCGTATGGACATTTAAGAACGTTTCGTCAGATTCATTAAAATCAGACTGGCTTCTTTACTACAACCAATTCTCTCGTCGTGCCGAATACGAAGAGGGAACCCCTGTTAAACTACAACAGGTAATAGCCGATTTTTATCGTATCTACCCTACCGAAGACTACAAGACTCTTGCTCCTGGGGATTCTATGGTGGTAAATATATATATGAGAGGTTCGGCCCTTAAAATAACCGAAGCTCCTATGGGTATGTATTTTGTACCTTGCGACAAGGACGGTAAAGAACTCACTCCTATGGCTATGGCTCCTGTCAAAAAATGGCTCAACAACACGCCTAACTCCCTATTGCGTAGCAGCCGCGACAAATACCCATTCCCTACAGGACAATACCTATACTCACAGGACAAAGACCTGGTACTAGACACTCCACTAGCAGCACACGACATCATTCCATCGGTTAAAAAAGTTACATCGACAGAAGAAGTGGTAGAGATAAAGAAAGAGGTGAGCATAAATAGCAGTGAAGACTTGGCTAATGAGAGCGGATACCTATCTACGATGCTTAAAGAGAAACACGGTGCTATCATAGGCGAAGGTGGTTTCCCTATCACTCTGGTGGTAGATGAAGCATTGAGCAGCAACAGCGAAGCATACACGCTTAACATCAACGGCGAAGGCATAGAGATAAAAGGTGCATCAACCGCAGGTGTGTTCTACGGTATACAGACATTGCGTAGTATAATGGATAGAAAATCTCTTCCTCTTACTACACAGAGCGTAGCGATAGAAGACTCACCAGATTTCCCATATCGTGGATTTATGCTCGACATAGCACGTAACTTCCAGACCAAGGAAGCCATTATGAAGGTACTGGACGTGATGGCATACTATAAACTGAACAAATTCCACTTCCACTTTAACGATGACGAAGCTTGGCGTTTGGAAATACCAGGATTACCAGAACTTACAGAATATGGTTCTCGTCGTGGTCACACACTAGATGAAAAAGAATTCTTGCACGCTGCTTATGGTTCTGGACACGATGCCTATGACCCTAAATCTCGCGGTAACGGTTTCTTTACTCGCAGCGAATTCATAGAACTGCTACGCTATGCCAAAGACCGTCATATAGACATCATTCCAGAAATAGAAACTCCAGGACACGCTCGTGCTGCTGTGTTCTCTATGAAACACCGCTATGACAAATACAAAGACATCGATATAGCCAAAGCCGAAGAATATGCTCTTCACGACCCAGAAGACACATCAAAATACACATCGGCACAGGCATTCCACGACAACGTGATGTGTGTAGCTCGCGAAGGCGTATATCGCTTCCTTGACAAGGTGGTAACAGAAATACAGCTGATGTATAACGAGGCTGGAGCACGTCTGGAAGGCATACAGACAGGTGGCGATGAGGTTCCACGTGGTAGCTGGTTGGGCAGCCCTATGTGCCACGCATTGGTAGATAATGGAACGATAGAATCTCTTGCCGACCTACGCGATTACTTCACACAGCGTTTCAAAGAAATACTGGACGCCAAAGGTTTGAGATACTATGGCTGGATGGAGATTGCTTCCAAAAAAGGCAAACCAAATCCTAAATTTATGAACCAAGGATTTATGGCTTATTGTTGGGATACGGTAGGCGAATGGGGTGGCGAACAGATACCTTATATCTTGGCAAATGCTGGATATGACATCATATTGTGTAACTGCCCTAACCTATACTTTGACCTAGCATACGGTAAGAGTGCATATGAACCAGGCCTCTACTGGGGCGGCTGGGGCGGCGAACGCCTTTCATTTGACCTTCTGCCATATGATGCATATCATTCGGTACGTCTAGGATTGCAGGGTGCGGTGATGGATTGGGACAAGGCTCCTTACAAGGCCGACGGCACTCCAAAAGAAATGCTCACAGAAGAAGGCCGCAAACACATAAAAGGTCTACAGGGTGAGTTGTGGAGTGAGACTATCAAGAGCGAAGAGATGATGCAGTACTACATCTTCCCAAAAATGTTTGGTCTTGCAGAACGTGCTTGGAACGCAACACCAGCTTGGGCAGATTTGACAGAACCTGTTATAGACAAAAAAGCACAGAAAAAACACATTAAAAAGGAAAACGCAACACGCGATTTGGCAGCAGAACGCAACGCTGCATACAATGCCGAACTAGGCAAATATCTTACTATCATAGGCCGCAAGGAACTTCCTACTCTTGCTTCGTTGGGAGTGAACTTCCGTATAGCTCCTCCTGGAATAGAAATCATAAATGATTCTCTACACATAAGCAACAGTGTTCCTGGCACAGACGTATTCTACACGACAGACGGCAGCACACCTACGGCAGCATCTGCTCGTTATGAAGGCCCTGTACCTGTATCGGTAACTACCCTTAAAGCCATCACGATAGGTTATGGCAAGGAAAGTTCGGTTTCTGAATACATCACAGAATAAACTTTTATAATAAAAGGTCGTGAAGAGTGCTTCACGACCTTTTTTTCAACTATGAATTCTCATATAAAAGAAGAATGTTCACCCTATGCACATAGCATAGATAGAGGAGATAGGTTATACTTGTACAATGATATGATACATAGTTTTGACTATGTAATATATATGCTTATAAAAGTATGCCACCATTCTCCCCTGCAAGCATTACAGTGTGCAACGATAGCTCATCATAGGGGTTCTTGTGTGGTTAAAACCGCCTCTAGAGGCACTCTCGATGTGATGTATAAATCCCTCACAGACGGAGGATTAAAGTGTGAGATAAAATAATTTTAAAATTTTTCATTTATTTTATTTGCATATTTCAAAAAACCGCCATACATTTGCACTCGTCTTAAATGACACGGCCCCGTAGCTTAACTGAATAGAGCATCAGATTACGGCTCTGAAGGTTGAAGGTTTGAATCCTTCCGGGGTCACAAGGAAAAGACCTCTGCACAGCAGAGGTCTTTTTTTTATCCCACAATCATTTTTAATAAAAATTTAACACTCTATAGATTAAACTTTCCCGTCAAAGATTCGTCTTACAAAGTAAGACGGCAATCGTTTTTTACCGTACATTTGCCTCTTAAAAACAGGAATAGTAATTAAATAAAATATTAACTCTCACTTTATAAAAACATGAAAAAGAGAAAGTGGATTGTAACCCTATCTATTTTGGCAGCATTCTGTGCTGCAGCATTTATCTACAAACAATGCCAAAGCGATGCCAAGGCCGCCTCTATGGCACAGACTCCCGCACGTAACGCTCGCAACATTCTCAACGTAAACGGCCTAGTAATACGCCCACAAAGTCTTACAGATGGCATAACTATGGTAGGTAGTCTTCTACCAGACGAAGAGGTAAACCTTACGTTTGAAACATCGGGTAAGATAGTAGGCATTTACTTTAACGAAGGTTCTATGGTAAAAAAAGGTCAGCTACTGGCCAAAGTAAATGACAAGACCCTACAAGCACAGCTTTCTCGTTATCAAGCACAGCTTAAACTAGCCAAAGACCGCGTATATCGTCAGAGTGCACTGCTGGAAAAAGACGCCGTAAGTAAAGAAGCATATGAACAGGCCAAAACCGAACTCGCTACTCTGGAAGCAGACATAGAGATAGTACGTTCCAATATCGCACTTACAGAACTTCGTGCTCCATTTGATGGAAAGATAGGCATACGCAACGTGAGCGAGGGTACTTATGCTTCGCCAAATGTAGAGATAGCCCGCCTTACCAAGATACGCCCTCTCAAAATAGAGATGCACGTACCCGAACGCTATGCCGACCAAGTCCAGAAAGGCACAGGTCTGTCATTTAACGTGGAAGGTCGCACAGACACATTGCAGGCAGAAGTATATGCCAAAGAATCCAAAGTAGATACCGAAACTCGCACTATGCTAGTACGTGCCCTCTACCCCAACGAAGACGGAAGCCTTCAACCAGGACGTTTTGTTACAGCACATATACGTATGCAGGACATAGCCGGTGCGATAGCCATTCCTACCGAAGCCATCGTTCCCGAAATGGGTATAGACAAGGTATTCCTTTACCGCAAGGGCAAGGCTACTTCGGTGCCAGTTAAAACAGGATTGCGTACAGATGCTCTTATACATATAGTAGAAGGACTGGAAATGGGAGATACCATCATCACATCGGGTACACTTCAATTACGCGAAGGCCTACCTGTAAAACTAGACTATGTAAAATAAAACAGACACCCTATGAACATATCTGAACTGAGTATACGTCGTCCCGTACTATCCACCGTATATATCATCATCATATTGGTATTTGGTGTGATAGGATATACAGCTCTGGGTGTGAGAGAATACCCCAGTGTGGACAACCCTATAATATCTGTATCGTGTTCATACCCTGGTGCCAATGCCGATGTCATTGAAAACCAGATAACCGAACCACTGGAACAGAACATCAACGGCATACCAGGCATACGTTCGCTATCGAGCGTAAGTAGCCAGGGTAGCAGCCGCATAACGATAGAATTTGAACTATCGGTAGACCTAGAAACCGCCGCCAATGACGTACGAGATAAAGTATCACGTGCACAGCGTTTCTTACCACGAGACTGCGACCCTCCTACCGTATCCAAAGCCGATGCCGATGCTATGCCTATACTTATGGTTGCAGTACAGAGCCCCAAACGTTCACTGCTAGAGATAAGTGAAATAGCAGACCTCACTATCAAGGAACAATTGCAGACCATAAGCGACGTGAGTAGCGTGTCTATATGGGGTGAGAAGAGATATTCTATGCGTCTATGGCTAGACCCTGTAAAAATGGCTGGCTATGGAATAACACCTATGGACGTAAAGAGCGCATTGGATAGAGAGAACGTAGAACTGCCATCGGGAAGTATAGAGGGTAACACTACCGAACTTACGATACGTACTATGGGTCTTATGCACACCCCAGATGAGTTTAATCGTCTGGTCATTCGCCAGAGCGAGGGACGCATCATTCGTTTGAGCGACATAGGACGTGCCGAACTTGGCCCACAGGACACACGCAGCTATATGAAGATGAACGGCGTACCTATGGTTGGTGTGGTAGTAGTACCACAGCCCGGTGCCAACCACATAGAAATAGCCGATGCCGTATATGAACGTATGGAAACTATGCGTAAAGACCTGCCAGATGATATCATTACGAGCTATGGTTTTGATAATACCAGATTTATACGTTCATCTATCAATGAAGTAAAAAATACGGTTTACGAAGCATTCATACTGGTTATCATCATCATATTCCTATTCTTGAGAAACTGGCGTGTAACGCTTATCCCGTGTATAGTCATACCTATATCGCTCATAGGTACGTTCTTCCTTATGTACATAGCGGGATTCTCGATAAATGTACTGTCTATGCTTGCCGTGGTGCTTTCGGTGGGACTGGTGGTGGACGACGCCATCGTTATGACCGAAAACATATACCAACGTATAGAGCAAGGTATGCGTCCACGTGATGCAGGTATAGAAGGAGCCAAGGAAATATTCTTTGCGATTATTTCTACGTCTATCACACTTATAGCAGTGTTCTTCCCTATAGTGTTTATGGAGGGTATGACAGGACGTCTGTTCCGCGAGTTCTCGCTTGTTATATCGGGAGCGGTACTTATATCATCATTCTGTGCCCTTACTATCACCCCTATGCTATGTACCAAAATCCTGGTACGCAAGGAAAAACACAACGCTTTCTACACCCGTACAGAGCCTTTCTTCCAGTGGCTAAACGGCTTTTACAGCCGTACACTTTCGGCGTTTTTACACCGTAGATGGTTGGCTCTACCTCTTACCGTTCTCATGTTCTTCCTCATAGGACTACTATGGAGCACTATCCCTGCCGAACTTGCTCCACTGGAAGACCGCTCACAGGTAAACATAAGCACTAGTGGTTCTGAAGGTGTGACATATGAATACATGCGTGATTACACAGAATCTATAAACCGAAGCATAGATTCTTTGGTTCCCGAAGCCAAAAACGTAACGGCTCGTGTATCCAGCGGACGCGGTAACATACAGATAGCCCTTACAGACATCAGCGAGCGTGAACGTTCACAGATGGAAATAGCCGAAGAACTATCGGCAGCTGTACGCAAACAGACCAATGCCCGTGCATTTGTCCAGCAGCAGAGTTCGTTTGGTGCACGTCGTGGAGGTATGCCTGTGCAGTACGTTCTACAAGCCCCTACCATTGAAAAACTGCAAGAGGTACTGCCTACATTTATGGCTCGCGTAGCCGAAAGCCCCGTATTCCAGATGACAGACGTCAACCTCAAATTCAGTAAACCCGAGGCTCGCATAGTCATCAACCGCGACAAGGCCAATATGCTGGGTGTAAGCACTCGCGATATAGCACAGACACTCCAGTATGGATTGAGCGGACAGCGTCTGGGATACTTCTATATGAATGGTAAACAATATGAAATACTGGCCGAGATAAATCGTCAGCAGCGTAACAAACCTGCCGACCTTAAATCTATCTACCTGCGAAATTCGACTGGAGATATGATACAGATGGACAACCTGGTATCTCTTACAGAAAACGTAGCCCCACCACAACTTTACCACTATAACCGTTTTCTTTCGGCGACGGTTTCGGCAGGTCTTGCCAAGGGTAAAACCATAGGCGATGGTCTGGAAGAGATGGACCGCATAGCCCGCGAAGTCCTTCCAGAAGACTTCCGTACGGCACTATCGGGAGACTCCAAAGAGTTCCGTGAAAGTTCATCGAGTCTTATGTTTGCCTTCCTGCTGGCCATAGTACTTATATACCTCATCTTGGCAGGTCAGTTTGAAAGTTTCAAGGACCCATTGGTTATAATGCTTACCGTACCTCTGGCCATAGCAGGTGCTCTTATATTTATGTACAGCACCAGCCAGACTATGAACATATACAGCCAGATAGGTATCATTATGCTCATAGGTCTTGTAGCCAAAAACGGTATCCTTATCGTGGAATTTGCCAACCAGAAACAAGAGGCTGGAACACCAAAACTAGTAGCAATAGAACAGGCATCACTACAACGTATGCGCCCTATCCTTATGACCAGTGTATCTACCATACTGGGGCTTATCCCTCTTACATTTGCTACGGGCGAAGGTGCAGCAGGACGTGTAGCTATGGGTGTGGCAGTAGTAGGAGGTATGGTGGTATCCACTATCCTTACACTATACATAGTACCTGCCATATATAGCTATCTATCTACCGACCGCAGTCTTAAAACTTTAGTAAAACAATAAAGATATGATAAAACGTATCACACTATCCATAGCATATATACTCCTCACATCGGGAATGATATATGCACAGAAAGAAGTCTCATTGCGTGAATGTCTGGAACTGGGATTACAGCAGAACTATGACATACAGATAGTACGCGGAGAGGAAAAGATAAGCGACAATAATGCTACGATGGCCGCTGCCGGTCTTCTACCTACACTGGACCTTTCGGCTGGGGTAAACGGGAAAATAACAGATACTCATAGCACTACCACAGACGATGTCAAGACGTCTTCATACGGGGTATTTGACCAGAGTGCCAATGCCGGTGTGTCACTTAACTGGACGATATTTGAGGGTATGAAATTACGTACCTCATATAAACGCCTGCAAGAACTCAAATCTATGGGACATATCAAGAGTCGCATAACGATAGAGGATTTTATCGCATCGATAGTAGCCGAATACTATAATCTGGTACAGCAGACACTGCGATTGGAAAATTACGACTATGCAGTAAAGCTATCCCGCGAACGTTTACGTATAACCGAAGAACGTTTCAAGATAGGTAGTTTTTCTCGTCTTGACCTACTGCAAGCCCGCGTGGATTTCAATGCCGATAGTTCGCGTTATATGTCCCAACAAGAAACCGTTATGGCGTCACGCATACGTATCAATGAACTCATTGCACTGCAAGACATCAACGAACGTATAACAGCTCGTGACACCTCCATACAGGTAAACAAAGACCTCATATGGGAAAAACTACACGATGGTACACTTAAAACAAATGCCCAACTGCTTATGGCCGAAAACCAGATACGAGTATCTGAACTGGACCTACGCAGTGTGCGTTCCCGCAACTATCCTTATTTGAGACTTACGGCGGGCTATGGCTATAACTACAATCGTTATGGCAGTGGCAGCACTAGACAACGCTCTACGCTCAGCCCAGACTTTGGTCTTAAATTGGGCTTTAATATATTTGACGGAAATCGCCGCCGTGAGCAGACTAATGCCCGTATAGAGGTAGACAACGCTCGTCTTACGGTAGAAAAGACCCGTCAAGGTCTTATGGCCGACCTTGCAAATTTCTATCAGGCATATCGCAATAACATAGAAGTCATCTCTCTGGAAGAGCAGAACCTCATCGCCGCCCGCGAAAACTATGAAATAGCCAAAGAGCGTTATCTGCTGGGAGACCTACCTGGTATAGAAATGCGTGAAGCTCAGCTGAGCCTACTGGACGCCGAAGAGCGTCTGCTTTCTGCCAAATACAACACCAAACTATGTGAAATCTCTCTGCGTCAGATAAGCGGTGATATCCAGCTTTATCTAGAATAAAAACAAAGTCTCTATATAGTATACCCCCAAAAAGGCGAGCCTGCGGCTCGCCTTTTTGGGGTATTTACCATAATGAAGGAATAAAATTTGCTTTTTATTTCCTTTTTGATTATATTTGAATATAAATAACATATAAACCTTAAAACAATGAAAAACATAGATGAGATATTGGCCATAGAATCGGCCGATGAAATGATAGAAGAACTATCCAGACGTTCTACTCCACAGCCACATATACACACTCTGGAAAAAGAGTATTACCCACAGGGACACAAGATAAACGACAGTTCTCTACGTCCAGACAAGGCCGTAAAAGGACAGGACGGGAACATAGAGAGATTTGAACCTGTGGCACGCATAGCCCTACCCCTACAACGCATCATAGTGGAACGAGCCGTAGCCTTTCTTTTTGGCAATGAAGTAAAAATATCCTGCACACGCAACGACGAAAAAGCAGGCTGTGCTTGGGAGGCCATACGCCGAACACAAGCCGATAACAAGACGGGTAGCCTTAACCGTCGTCTGGCTCGTACCCTTATGAGCGAGACCGAAGTTGCCGAACTATGGTATCCCGTCCCCGAACGCGGATTCTGGGATAAGATAGGCAGCGATGATAGATATTCCTTTGTAAAAAGTGTACAGCCAGCCCACAAACTACGCGTATGTATATTCAGCCCTTCGCAAGGAGATAAACTATATCCACTATTTGACGGGTATGGAGATATGATAGCCTTCTCACGTATGTGGAGTAGTGCCGATGACGACACAGAACATTACGAGACCTACACAGACAGATGCATATTGCGTTTTTCAAGAGCCAAAGGCGGCAAATGGGAAATGACAGCCAATATAGAAAACCGCATAGGTAAAATTCCCGTCATATATGCCAGCCAACGACAAAGCGAATGGGCAGACGTACAGTGTCTTATAGAACGACTGGAAAAATTACTTTCAAACTTTGCCGACACAAACGACTACCATTCCTCACCCAAGATTTTTGTAACGGGAGAGATACGCGGTTTTGCCCGCAAGGGAGAAACAGGTGCCATCATAGAAGGCGAGGCAAACAGCACGGCACAATATCTATCCTGGCAACAAGCTCCCGAAAGCGTTCGCCTGGAAATAAACACCCTACTAGGTATGATATACAGCACGACACAGACACCAGATATTTCGTTTGATAGTGTTAAGGGACTGGCCAATACGTCGGGTATAGCACTTAAAATGATGTTCCTAGACGCTCACCTTAAAGTACAGAACAAATGTGAGATGTGGAACGAATATCTGGAACGCCGTATGAATATCATTCGCTCATATATGAAAGTTCTCAATACTGCCATAGCCCCACACATAGATTCACTGGAAATACGCCAAGAGATACAACCATATATGATAGATGACCGCACAGCCAATATCCAGGCTCTCAATATAGCATCTGGTGGGAAGGCTCTTATCTCACAGCGTAGTGCTGTACGCCTATCTGGTCTATCTACCGACCCAGAAGAAGAATATGACACCATCATATCAGAAAAACAGATAAATGATATCCAGCAGGGCAGCCTTAATTTCACTATGTAAATTTTGCTTTTATAAACAAAATAAATGGCTTATCTTTGCCACTTGTTAAAAACAGGATAATCATTTAATAAAACATACAGGAAATAAAATGAATATTTCAAAAACAAACACAGACGCACTGAACGCCATCATTACCGTTCAGATAGCAGAAGCAGACTATCGTCCCAGCGTTGAAAAAGCACTGGAAAATATGCGTAAAAATGCCACTGTACCTGGTTTCCGCAAGGGTATGGTACCAGCAGGCATGATTAAAAAACAGTATGGTGTAGCTGCCACTGTAGAGGAAGTAAACAAACTGGTACAGACAGAACTTGACAACTACATTCGTAAGGAAAACCTAGCTATCTTTGGTCAGCCACTACCTGTAGCACAGCAGGAGATAGACTGGGCAAACGCCACAGACCTTTCGTTTGATTTTGAGATAGGAATTATTCCAGAGGTTAAAATAGATTTGGCTGCTGCCAAAAAAGTTACAAAATACACTATCAAGGTTTCTGACGATTACATCAACGACCACATATCTAGCCTTACAAAACGTTTTGGTAAGATAAGTGACGTAGAAAAAGTTGAAAAAATTTCTGACGTTGTAGTAAAAATAGAAGCCAAAGGCGAAGGCGATGAACTTTACCAGCCAGGTGCTTACAAACAGGGCATAGTAGTTGTAGCCGACATCAAAAACGCCAAAAACTTTGTAGGTAAAAAAGTAGGTGATGTAGTTGTAGCACAGCCAAAAGATTTCAAATCTACTACACGTCTTTCACAGTTCATAGGTAAGAGTGCCGACGAATGCGAAAGCTTTACAGATGAACTACACCTTACTATCGAGAAAATATCAAACGTTGAACCTCACGCTCTAGACCAGGAATTGTTTGACAAGATATATGGCGAAGGCGTTGTAACTACCGAAGAAGAATTCCGCGGTAAGATAGTAGGTGAAGCCGAAAGCGCATTTGCTACCGAGACAGATTCACAGGTTATGAACGACACGGTGGACTTCCTTATAGAAAACACCAAGTTTGACCTACCACTAGACTTCTTGAAACGTTGGCTTATGGCTACTGCCGAAAAACCAATGAGCGAAGAGGAAGCTGCACGTGAAATAGAACAGAGCGAGAAAGGATTGCGTTATCAGCTTATAGAGACACAGATTTTGGCAGATAACAACGTTCGTATAGAATATAACGACATAGCAGAACGTGCCAAATCTCTTATCCGTATGCAGATGGCACAGTACGGCCAGATGGAGATGAGCGACGAAGACCTAGCTCCTATCGTGGAACGTATCCTTAAAAACAAGGAAGAAGTTTCTCGTATGCAGAGTATGATTATCCGCGAGAAGATGCTTGAAATATTCAAAGAGCAGATAACTTACAAACAGAAAGAAGTTACTCTGGACGAATTTGTAAAAGCAATCGCCAAAAGAAAATAATCCCACGGCGGATTAAAATAAAGATAAGAGCGGCAAATCTTATGATATGCCGCTCTATTTTTCTACATTTGCACACATAGACCAAAACATTAAGACGATGAACATAAAAGACGAATTCAGAAAATATGCCACAGGACATCTAGGCATTTCTTCCTATCAACTGGACTCATACGCGTCTATCTATGGAGAATACATATCCCCTACCGTGATAGAAGAACGCCAGATGAACGTAGCACAGATGGACGTTTTTTCCAGACTTATGATGGACCGCATCATATTCCTAGGCACAGCCATTAACGACTATGTAGCCAATATCATTCAGGGGCAGCTACTTTTCTTATCATCGGTAGATAGCAGCAAAGACATAAGCATTTATATCAATTCTCCTGGTGGTGGGGTGTATGCCGGCCTAGGCATCTATGACACTATGCAGTACATCTCTCCAAATGTCTCTACTATATGTACAGGTATGGCAGCAAGTATGGCTGCAGTGCTGATGGCTGCAGGAGAAAAAGGCAAACGTTCGGCACTTAAACATTCGCGTATAATGATTCACCAACCTCTGGGCGGAGTACAAGGTCAGGCGTCAGATATAGAAATAACGGCCCGCGAGATAAAAAAATTGCGTGATGAGCTATACAGCATACTATCTACACATTCTGGACAGCCATTTGACCGCATAGAACGCGATTCAGACCGCGACTACTGGATGACTTCATATGAAGCCCTGGAATATGGCATGATAGACGAAGTGCTGGAAAAGAAAAAATAACACGACACATAGCTTATATATATACATCAATATATGGCAAAAAATACACCTACACAGTATTGTTCGTTCTGTGGAAGACCAAAAAAAGAGGTAAAGGTTCTCATACAGGGACTTGATGCTTGGATATGTGATGAGTGCATAAATCAGGCTATGGGCATACTGAAAGATGAGATATATGCCCATCTCCCAGAAGAAGAAGAAGACTGCCCATCACAAGACCTATCCACACTTAAAAAACCTACCGAGATTAAAGCCTTCCTAGACCAGTGGGTAATAGGTCAGGACACCGCCAAACGCACAATGGCCGTTACCGTCTATAACCACTATAAACGTCTTAACCAAGGCCGTAAGGAAGAGGTCGAGATAGAAAAATCAAATATGATAATGGTAGGTCCCACAGGTACTGGTAAAACTCTACTAGCACGTACCATAGCCCGTATGCTGGACGTACCGTTCACAATAGTAGATGCTACGGTACTTACCGAGGCTGGATATGTGGGCGAGGACGTAGAGAATATCCTCACACGTCTGTTACAGGCGGCCGACTATGACGTTAAAAAAGCCGAACGCGGTATAGTATTTATAGACGAGATAGACAAAATAGCCCGCAAGAGCGACAACCCATCTATAACCCGCGATGTAAGCGGCGAAGGCGTACAGCAGGCTATGCTTAAACTACTGGAAGGAGCCGTAGTAAACGTCCCTCCCAAGGGCGGACGCAAACACCCAGACCAGAAATTTGTAGAGGTGAACACTCGCAACATACTCTTTATAGCAGGAGGAGCATTTGACGGGATAGAACGCAAGATAAGCCAACGTCTCAACAAGCAGACGGTAGGCTATAGTGCCATAAACCGCGGCGTAATTTCTATGGATAACATCATGCAGTATGTGAGTCCGCAAGACCTCAAGTCATATGGTCTTATTCCAGAACTTATAGGTCGTCTACCTCTTATCACACACCTAGAACCACTAGATGCCGCGGCTCTTAAACGTATACTTACAGAACCTCGCAATGCTATCATAAAACAATACACTCGTCTTTTTGAGATGGACGGCATAGAACTCAAGATAGACGGCAAGGCTCTGGATTATATAGTAGAAAAAGCGCTGGAATTCAAGATAGGAGCTCGTGGATTACGTTCGTTGTGTGAGGCAGTACTTTCAGACGCGATGTATTCTCTGCCAGAAAACCCACCAAAAACGTTCCGTGTGACACGACGTTATGCCGCCGAAAAACTATCAAGATATGCTATGAGCCAAGAGTCTTAACGATAAAATCCTCGCCCACAGGGCGAGGATTTTTTTATCATATTTTATCATTTCACTCTAAAATTGACACAAAAAATAATCCCTTTTTATAGCGATTATTCTTAACTTTGCTCTATATAAAATCACTGTATTTTCATACTAGATAAAACCAACGATATGCTTACTACAATAGAAGACATTTTTGTCAAAGCCAAAGAAAAATCATCTGTTTCATCACCCAAAAAACTAGTTCTATGCCAGGCAGCCAATGCTCACGCTCTGGAAGCCGTAATGCTAGCCACTCGCGAAGGCATCATAACACCTATCCTTACAGGAGATAGAGTAAAGATAGAAGAAACTGCCAGCGGTATAGGATTTGACCTTACAGGAGTGGAAATCCTAGAAGCCTCTACTCCCGAAGAAGCAGTAGAGATAGGAGTACGTGCCGTTCACGATGGATATGGCGACGTTCTTATGAAAGGAGGTATCACTACCCCACAGATAATGAAAGGCGTTCTTAACAAAGAATACGGATTGCGTACAGGTAGTATGATATCACATCTGGCGATATTTGATATACCTGCATATCACAAACTTCTCACCCTTACAGACGCTGCTATGAACATAGCTCCATCACTGGAAGAGAAAGCAGTCATAGTGCAGAACACTGTAAACTTTTTACGCAAGGTAGGATTTGAAGACCTTAAAGTAGCAGCCATAGCAGCCATTGAGCAGGTCAATCCAAAGATGCCTGCCACGATAGAGGCCGATGCTCTTAAACAGATGAATGCCCGCGGGGAGATTACTGGCTGCACGGTAGATGGTCCTATGTCATTTGACCTAGCTATATCTATGGAGAGCAAGGAAGAAAAAGGATTTGACAGCCCTGTATCTGGAGATGCAGACGTTATCATAGCTCCAGACATAGAAGGCGGAAACTTCCTATACAAGTGCTTCGGTTACTTTGCGGGGGCTCGAGGCGGAGCTGTGATACTGGGCGCTGCCGCTCCTATTGTTCTTACCTCTCGTGCAGACACGATGGACACAAAACTATCTTCCATAGCACTGGCTGTAGCAGGTGCTTAACAATTAAAAAACACTTACCACAATGAAAGAATATATAAGCCTTATCATCAACCCTGGTTCTACATCTACCAAGATAGGTGTATATAAAAACCTGGAACAGATAACAGAAAAAACCATTCGCCATACGGCCGAAGAATTAGCTCCGTACGCAGACATATTGGACCAGTTTGAATTCCGCAAGAGCATGATACTCTCTACCCTGGCCGAAGAGAACATAGACGTAAATACACTGGATTTTATTATGGCACGCGGTGGAGTATTGCCTCCTATACCTTCAGGTGTTTATCCTGTCAATGACGCTATGGTAGAAGACTTGCGTACAGGTGCTACTCGCCACGCGTCAAATCTGGCAGCTATCATAGCCCTTTCTATGTCTCGTGAACTGGGTGGAATACCTGCATACATAGCCGACCCTGTGGGTGTAGATGAACTGCAAGATGTAGCTCGCGTGTCGGGCAATGCAGCATTTGAACGCAAGAGTTGTTTCCACGCACTGAACCAAAAGGCTACTGCCAAAAAATATGCTCGCGAGGTGGGTAAAGACTACAACAGTCTTTCGCTTATAGTAGTACATATGGGCGGCGGTGTTTCGGTAGGAACACACTACAATGGTCGCGTGATAGACGTAAACCAAGCTATAGACGGTGAAGGTCCTTTCTCTCCCGAACGTTCTGGTACACTTCCTATGGGAGACGTGATACGTATGTGCTATGATGGAAGCCACACCCGTGCCGAAATGCTCGCTATGGTAAATGGTCGCGGTGGTGTTTCTTCATATCTGGGCATAAGCGACATGAGAGAGGTTGCTGCGATGGAAGAATCTGGCGATGCAAAGGCTACATTGGTACTAGATGCAATGGCTTACCAGATAGCCAAAGAGATAGGAGCAGCAGCTACGGTTCTTTCTGGAAAGGTAGACGCGATACTGCTTACAGGTGGTATAGCTTATAATTCGGCAGTGATGAACCGCCTTGTACCTCGCATAGAATTCATTGCTCCTGTACACCTCTACCCTGGCGAAGACGAACTGGGGGCATTGGCTAGTGCAGGTTTGGAAGTAGTACGCGACGGTGTTCCTGCTCGTCCATACCCATATGTGAAAGAGTAAAAAAGACTGCTATGTCAATAGAATTGGTATTTGCTACGCACAATGCTCACAAAGCCCGCGAGATAGCAGCTATGCTACCCGCTGGATACACGATGAAGACATTGGACGAGATAGGCCTACACGACGAGATACCAGAGACAGGCAGCACGCTGGAAGAAAACTCTCGACAGAAGGTAGACTATGTACTATCTCGTTGCACGTGTAACTGTTTTGCAGATGACACGGGCCTGATGGTAGATGCATTGGGTGGAGCACCGGGTGTTTATTCGGCTCGTTACGCAGGAGAAAGTGCCACATATGAGGACAACGTAAACAAACTACTAGAGGTGATGAATGGCATAGAGGAACGAGGAGCTCGTTTTGCGACTGTCATCACACTGTCATTGGAAGGTGAGATATACACGTTTACGGGCAGTGTGGAAGGTGAGATTACCACATCGTCTAGCGGCGAAGGTGGTTTTGGTTATGACCCTATCTTCCTCCCACAGGAGAGCAATCGTACATTTGCACAGATGACGATGGAGGAAAAAGCATCGATAAGTCATCGTGGGCGTGCATTTGCACAGATGATAGACTTCTTAAAACATTACAAGACAAAATAAAAAAAATGAAAACAACAGAAGAAAAAGCGAAAGGCCCCGTTGTAAAATATGTAAACAAGGTACGTGTACGTTATAACGACACAGACCGCATGGGCATAGTATATCACGGGAACTATCCTATGTATTTTGAGATATCACGTCTGGAAATGTTAAGAGAAAGAGGCCTAGTGTATCGTGAGATGGAAGAGATGGGTGTTATGCTTCCTGTCTCTGAAATCCAGATAAAGTATATCAAGTCTGCATACTATGACGATGTACTCAACGTAGAGGTTACACTGAAAGAAAAACCATCGGTGAGGGTTAAATTTGGGTACCGCATCACAAACCAGAACGACGAACTGATATGTACGGGTAGCGTAACACTTGCCTGTGTGGATTCTGTTACACGTCGTCCTTGCCGTGCCCCAGAATACTTTATGAAGTGTTTCCCAGAATATGATGAATAACCACATTAGCCTTGATGCAATGAAAAGACGACTATTCTTTTTTATTATCTCACTGATAGGCATAAATTCTCATGCACAGGAGGCATCATCGTGGATAGACCTTCTAGGCAATATAGGTCAAGAGGTAGCCAAACAGGTAATGTCAGACAGTCTTTCACAGAAGGATTTGACGGGAAGTTGGACATTTGAAGGGACAGCCGTACACCTGGAGACAGATGACATACTTAAAAAGGCAGAAGGAGAAATAGCAGCTTCCAAAGCCGAGAGTAAACTAGACGAATACTGCGGAAAATATGGTCTTACTGCCAAAGCTGGGACTTTTACCTTTAAGGAAGACGGTACGTTTGAAAGCTCTACCGGTAAGACCACCCAAAAAGGAACGTACACACTGTCGGGAGACAAACTCACATTAAAATATGGCAATGGTAAACATATTAAAAACATCGGTTCTCTTACCGCTACTGTAAAACGCGAGTCGAACGGGGAGATAAGCCTCTTGTGGGACGCAAGTCGTATGATAGATGTCTTTACGGCCATCACCGCCAAAACGTCCAACGCCACCCTACAATCCATATCCACACTCCTGCAAGGCTACGATGGTCTTAAGGTAGGGATAACGCTGAAGAAGAAATAAAGACTTTTATTTTCATAAACAGGGCAGCCCTCACGGGCTGCCCTGTTTTTCATCACACAAAAATCTAAAAAAAAACACTTGCTATCAGCGTGAAAATCACTATATTTGCACGCTATTTATGGAGGTGGCTCGTAAAACCGTAAATAACTGATATAAAATAATTAAAGTAAAACCCTCTCACATACTTCTGCCGCCGTTTTTTACAGGAGGGGTGAGATACAAAAAAAACTCTTTTTTCCTAATATGTCACAGGAAAATATATTGGTAGGTAATACCGATTTTGACTGGGAAGCATATGAAAGCGGTCTTACCGTTTCAAAAGCTGAACAGGACAAAATGAAAGAAATGTACGAAGCTTCTCTAAGCGGCGTAAACGAACACGAAGTAGTAGAAGGTACCGTTGTTGCTAAAAATGACCGCGAAGTTATCGTGGACATCAACGCAAAGAGCGAAGGCGTTATCCCTACATCTGAATTCCGTTACAACCCAGCTCTAGCCGTAGGCGACAAAGTAGAAGTCCTAGTAGACCGTCAGGAAAACAAAAACGGTCAGTTGGTTCTTTCTCACAAAAAAGCTCGTGCTATCAAGGCTTGGGACCGCGTTAATGCTGCGTACGAAGCTGGTGAAATCGTTAACGGTTTTGTTAAATGCCGTACAAAAGGCGGTATGATAGTTGACGTATTTGGTATCGAAGCATTCTTGCCAGGTAGCCAGATAGACGTTAAACCTATCCGCGATTACGACCAGTATGTAGATAAGACTATGGAATTCAAGATTGTTAAAATCAACCACGAATTCAAAAATGTCGTTATCTCTCACAAAGCTCTTATCGAGGCCGATATCGAAGAACAGAAGAAAGAAATCGTTTCAAAACTTGAAAAAGGCCAGGTATTGGAAGGTACAGTTAAAAACATCACTCCATACGGTGTATTCATCGACTTGGGCGGTGTTGACGGACTTATCCACATCACAGACCTTTCTTGGAGCCGCATAAACCACCCTTCTGAAGTTGCAGAACTTGACCAGAAGATTAACGTGGTTATCCTTGACTTTGACGAAGACAAGACTCGTATCCAGTTGGGTCTAAAACAGCTTCAGGCTCATCCTTGGGACGCTCTTTCTGAAACATACAAGGTTGGCGATCGCGTGAAAGGTAAAGTAGTAGTTCTAGCAGACTACGGTGCTTTCATAGAAGTAATGCCAGGTGTTGAAGGTCTTATCCACGTTTCAGAAATGTCATGGAGCACACACTTGCGTTCAGCTCAGGACTTTGTTAAGATAGGTGACGAAGTAGAAGCAGTTATCTTGACTCTTGACCGCGAAGAACGTAAGATGTCATTGGGTATCAAACAGCTTACTCCAGACCCATGGGAAAACATCGCTGCAAAATACCCACTTAACTCTGTACAGAAAGGTACAGTACGCAACTTCACAAACTTTGGCGTATTTGTAGAATTGGAAGAAGGAATAGACGGTCTTGTTTACATTTCTGACCTTTCTTGGACAAAGAAAATCAAACACCCATCTGAATTCTGCAAAATAGGTGACAAACTAGACGTAGTAGTTCTAGAACTAGACACTGAAAACCGTCGTCTATCTTTGGGTCACAAACAGACTACAGAAAACCCTTGGGACGTTTATGAAAAAGCATTTGCAGTAGGTTCTGCCGTTAAAGGTAACGTACTAGAAGTATTTGAAAAAGGTGCTACAGTAGGTTTTGACGGTCACGAAGGCCTAGAAGCATTCTGCCCTCCACGTCATCTTACAAAAGAAGACGGTTCTACACTAGCCAAAGGCGAAAGCGTAGACTTCAAAGTGATAGAATTTAACAAAGAATTCAAACGCATAGTAGTTTCTCACACTTCTACTTTCAAGGAAGAAGAACGTCCTGCTCGCGTTGAAAAAGAAGCCAAAAAAGCTGCTCCTGTAAACGAAGTTACAGCAGAAGTTAAATCTACACTAGGAGACCTAGACGCTCTAGTAGAACTTAAAAAGAAAATGGAAGAAGGTAAATAATCCTTGATACATTATCTATAATGAGCGACCCCGCCACGAGGCGGGGTCGCTTTTTTAACGTACTTCCTTAAAAAATCTCAATTTATAGATTTACATCTACTTTCCATAGGTCGTGTAGGTTGCAGTATTCATAAACTGCTACTACATCTTTTACAGGCACTATTATTTCGGCTTCGGGTTTATCTTTAAGGTCCACACGCACACCGCCTGTTTTGGTTTCTACATATACAAATGATATGTGGTGTTCTGGCAACATTGGGTGAGCCACACTACCCACTTCCACTTTTATCTTATCATCTGCTAGGCGAGTAACCACCGGCACGTGTTTTTCTCCGCTAGCATCTACTGTATTTGGTATGAGTTCCTCCATTTTCTCTCCACAACATACCACTGGGACGTTTGCGTCCACCACTTTTACTATCACATTACCGCAATGACGGCATTTGAAAAATTTTGTAGCCATAATTTAAGATGTTTTAATTGGTTTTTAATTCCTTTATTTTTCTATCACAAATATAAGCACCCTTTCCTTACCTTCAAAAAAACAAAATCGTTTTTACATATTACAGAATTGAAAAAAATTATACTCTCACATCAAAATAAAACCTATCTTTGTTACACATTAAAATAGATTAACACATAAAATTTAAACGATATGAAAATAGCAATAGGAAGCGACCACGCAGGCGTAGAATACAAATCTGCCATCATAAAACATCTAGAAGAAAAAGGCCACACAGTAAAGGATTTCGGCCCTGCCACTACTGCTAGCGTCGATTACCCAGACTACATACACCCAGTAGCTTCGGCTGTAGAAAACGGCGAAGTAGAACGCGGTATCATACTATGCGGCACAGGCAACGGAGCCGCTATGACTGCCAACAAACACACTGGCATACGTGCAGCACTATGCTGGAGAACAGACATAGTACGTCTAGCTCGTCAGCACAACGACGCCAATATCCTAGACCTACCAGCACGTTTTGTATCATTGCAGGATGCACTAGGTATGGTAGATGTATTCCTTACAGAACCATTTGAAGGAGGACGCCACCAGGCTCGCATAGAAAAAATCCCCTGCCGCTAATCCTCCCTGCACACTTATCCCTAGATAAACTATAAGATATGAGAAAAAAGAAGAAAGATAATAAACATTCCCATTCTACCAAAGCTGCTCGTCGTTCGCTGGATAAACATACCAAAGGCAATGAAAAACATTACGAGCCTGCCTCTCGCAATACTCTGGGAGAATTTGACATAAAGGTATTGGGAATATTCCACCGCAATCCTCATAGCGTGTATAACGTACGTCAGCTTACAGCACGTATGGAACTACCACAGACTATGCAGGAAAAGGTAAGTGCGTCTATAAACCATCTCCTATATGAGAAACAGATAGAAGAATGTGAAACGGGACGTTACAAAGCAGCTCCTACTACACAATACATAGTAGGCACGATGGACTTTACAGCATCGGGGGCTGCATACCTCATTCCCGATGACAAGGAACGCTTTACAGATGATATTTACATACCATCTCACTCCACTGCCCAGTCACTACACGGGGACAAGGTACGTGTATATGTGTTTAAACGCAAGAGCGGTCGTCGTCCCGAAGGCGAGGTTGTAGAAATCATCACTCGTGCCAAAGAGCATTTCGTAGGACGCATAGAGATTTCTGGTAATTATGGATTTGTACTACCAGACAACAACCGCATACACGTCAATTTCTACATCCCTCGCGAAGGCTTTAAAGATGCCAAAAACGGAGACAAGGTGATAGTAGAGATAGCTTCGTGGCCAGAAAAGGCTGCAGGCCCAGTAGGTCGCATAACCGAGGTACTAGGAACACCGGGAGAACACGACGTAGAGATACACTCCATACTAGCCGAATATGGCCTACCTTATCGTTTTGACGAGGCGGTAGAAAAAGAAGCCGAAAACCTACCGATAGAGATAAGCGACGAAGAAATAGCACGTCGTCGCGATATGCGTAGTGCGACGACATTTACGATAGACCCTGCCGACGCCAAAGACTTTGACGATGCTATATCGTTTGAAAAACTGGACAACGGAAACTATCGCATAGGAGTCCATATAGCCGACGTATCTCACTATATGCAGGAAGGCACTCTGCTGGACGAGGAAGCATATGAGCGTGGGACTTCGGTATATCTGGTGGACAGAGTCGTACCTATGCTCCCCGAGGTGTTGTGTAACAACGTATGTTCGCTTCGTCCAGACGAAGACAAACTGACGTTTTCGGCAGTATTTGAAATGAACTCCAAAGCCGAAATTCAGAACGAATGGTTTGGTCGTACGGTAACACATTCGGTACGACGTTTTACATATGAAGAAGCACAGGAAGTAATAGAAGGCCGCGATGATGCTCTTAAAGAAGAGATACTCACACTGGACTCTCTGGCCAAAAAGATGCGTGCTGTGCGTATGAAAAACGGAGCTATTTCGTTTGATAAGGAAGAAGTCAAATTCTCTCTAGACGAGAACAACGAACCCACTGGAGTCTTTATAAAAGTATCCAAAGACGCACATAAACTCATAGAGGAATTTATGCTGCTGGCCAATCGCCGTGTAGCCTCATACATAGGCCGTGAAGTAGCCAAAGAAGGTGGCCGTTACGAAGGTAATGCCCCTACATTTGTATATCGTGTACACGATGACCCAAATCCCGACAAACTATTTGCCTTATCGGGCATAGCACGTCAGTTTGGCTACAAGATATCAACCAAAGACCGTCGTGCAATATCATCTTCGCTTAACAAACTACTCAAGGAAAGCCACACACGCAAGGAAGGAAATATGATGGAGACCCTCGCTATGCGTTGTATGGCCAAAGCCGAATACTCTACACAGAACATAGGCCACTATGGTCTGGCATTTGATTATTATTCACATTTCACATCACCTATACGTCGTTATCCAGACGTGATGGCACATCGTCTGCTGGCACGTTATTTGGAGGGCGGTAAAAGCGTAGATGCCGAAACCTATGAGGAAAAATGTAAACATTCGTCTGAACGCGAACTCATAGCCGCCGACGCCGAACGCGATTCTATAAAATATATGCAGGTAAAATACATCACACGTTTTGCCGGGCAGGATATGAAAGGTGTCATAAGCGGTGTTACAGAATGGGGCATATATGTAGAGATAGAAGACAGCAAGTGTGAAGGTATGGTACGCATACGCGATTTAAGAGATGACTACTATTCGTTTGATTCCAAAAATTACGCTCTGGTGGGAGAAAACAGCCAAAACGTATTGCGACTGGGCGATGAAGTGATAGTACGTCTTAAAAAAGCCGACCTGGAACGCAAACAGATAGATTTTGAATTTGTAAGTACAGCCGAAGAATACTCAAATCAAATAGAGGATAATAAATGATGGAATACGGCAGTGATGAATATTTTATGAAGGCCGCCCTTCAAGAGGCACACCTGGCAGCCGAAGCAGGAGAGATCCCTGTGGGGGCTGTCATAGTAGGTGCAGGACGTATCATTGCCCGCACACACAACCTTACCGAGACACTTAATGACGTTACTGCCCACGCCGAGATGCAAGCCATCACTTGTGCAGCCGAAACATTGGGAGGGAAATACCTCAATGATTGCACGCTATATGTAACACTTGAACCCTGCCAAATGTGTGCAGGAGCTCTCTATTGGGCACAGATATCCCGTGTGGTATGGGGTGCCGATGACACACATCGGGGATATCGTGTGATGGGAGCCCGTCTCCACCCCAAGACAACGACTACCAGCGGCATACTTGCTAGTGAATGTCAGGCTGTCATAGATGAGTTTTTCAAAAAATTGAGATAGAAAAACTTACTCGTTAAAAGTAAACTCTATTAATATACACCTTTTGACGAGGATAAAACTACTTTTTGGCGTATGATTGACTACGAAAACGAAGCAGCTGAGGTACGCAACCGCATAAACCTACTGCTAAAAGAAAAGGGGATTACCCAAAACGCGGTAGCAGCTGGCGACTCTCCAGCTCAAAAACGACTAAATAGCCAATTAAGCCATGGTACGGCTATTTCATTAGATAGCGTGCTGCGGGTTCTCAATGCCTGCCAAGATGTGTCAGCAGATTGGTTGCTACGCGGAACGGGAGAAATGTATAAAACGACAAATACAACTGACGCAAACAGTCATAACACTACAGTTATTGCTCAGCAAACGACGATACTATCCGAAAACTTCGTACGCGATATATTGGCAGAAAAAGACAAACAAATACAAACTTTATTAGCGTTGTTAGGCAAATAAAAAAGACAGTACTTTCACTATTGGCTGTTATGTCTTTACCTCCAGCACAAAAGACGAGAGTTTATACAGTAAACAATAAAGCATATTTTCAGCAAACAAAATTCAATATTTTATAAATCGGCAATTTGCAGAGCATCAACACATCTCATTTATATAATTAGGATATATAATCTAACCCTTATACAAACGCTCCCGCGGGAGCGTTTTTTTTTATTCTACCATAACATTTAAAACCAAAACGCTGCCGCCCTGTGGGCGGCAGCGTCTATTGAGAACAAATTATCTACTTTTAAATAAGACTACTATTTAAGAGCGTCTATGCAGTTAAGGTCAGAGAAAGCCTGTTTAACACGTGCCACAAGAGTCTCTTCACCCTTACGCAACCATACGCGTGGGTCGTAGTATTTCTTGTTTGGAGCATCTGGACCTTCTGGGTTACCTATCTGTGTCTGCAAGTAGTCTTTCTTGGCGTCCATATAGTTGCGTACGCCTTCCATAAACGCAAACTGAGTGTCTGTATCTACGTTCATCTTAACCACACCATAAGAGATAGATTCACGTATTTCTTCCAGAGAAGAACCACTACCACCGTGGAACACAAAGTTTACAGGGTTGTGACCTGTACCATATTTTTTCTCTATATATTCCTGTGAATCACGCAAGATAGTAGGTTTAAGAACTACGTTACCTGGTTTATACACACCGTGTACGTTACCAAATGAAGCAGCGATAGTGAAGTTTGGACTTACAGAAAGAAGTTCTTCATAAGCATATGCTACGTCTTCTGGCTGAGTGTATAGACGAGAAGAGTCAACGTTTGAGTGGTCAACACCGTCTTCTTCACCACCTGTGATACCTAGCTCTATTTCCAGAGTCATACCCATTTTGCTCATACGTTTAAGGTATTCTTTACATAGAGCTACGTTGTCTTTAAGGGTTTCTGTAGATAGGTCTATCATATGAGAAGAGAAAAGAGGTTTGCCTGTCTGTGCAAAATGCTCTTCACCTGCTTCTAGAAGACCATCTAGCCAAGGTAGAAGATTTTTG
>JAFYKQ010000052.1 GCA_017537565.1 Flavobacteriales bacterium | reverse complement strand
GCTTCTTTCCCTGCTACATTACCCGTATTGGTAACTGTTACTTCAAATTCCAGTATATCATCTGCAGTAAAGTTTTCTTTATTGACCTTGATATCGCTATACTGGAACGTGGTGTAGCTCAACCCATAACCAAATGGCCATAAGACGTCTATGCGGGCGTCATAATTATATACGCCTTCCATAGTTGCCGATACTTCAGACACCTTATAGTCATAAGTAGATAGCATATTGATGTGTCTTGAGTAGGTGTAAGGCAGTCTTCCACTGAAATTCTCACGACCAGATATAAGAGCGGCTAGTGCATCTCCACCATAGTTGCCAGGAAGAAGGATATTTACCACAGCATCGGCTATGGATTCTATGTCATTAATGATACGTGGACGACCTTCGTTCAGTATGAGAACGATAGGTTTGCCTGTCTTTGAGAGGGCTTTTACCAGTTTCTTTTGGCCTTGAGATAGATTTATGTCTTCTACATTGCCAGGGGTCTCACAGTAACTGTTCTCTCCCACACAGGCTATAATGACATCATAGTCTTTGGCTGCTTTTACAACCTGGCTAATGCTCTCATCGCTGTATTTCTCTCCTTCCCAATCCTGGTTGTCTGGCAGATATGATACACCGGGGATATATTTTACATTTGATACACCATATTCGTTTGAAAGGGCTTCATATATGGTGTTGAAGTGTTGTGTATATTCATTTACCTTATCACCTTGCCAGGTATATGACCAGCCCCCGTTAAGAGAACGCATATTGTCTGCATTAGGACCAGTAACCAAAATCCTGCTGCCACGTTTAAGTGGCAGAAGGTTATTCTCGTTTTTAAGCAACACTTGGGATTCTACAGCCGCTTGGTATGATTTCTGTGCAAATTCTTCACTGCCGTATTTTTCATATTTACTCAAATCCCACGAAGGATTATCAAAAAGCCCAAGACGGAATTTAACTCTCAATACTCGACGTACAGCATCGTCAATACGGGAGATAGGTACAGCACCTTCGTTTACTAGTTCTACCAGATAGTTACAGAACTGCCAGTCGTTGGGAATCATAGACATATCTATACCGGCATTGACAGCTATACGTACAGCGTCCTTGCGGCTGGTGGCTATACGTTCGCGGGTGTAAAGGTTATCTATATCGGCCCAGTCTGTTACTATCATTCCGTCCCAGTTGAGTTCTTCTTTAAGCCATACGGTGAGTAGCTCATAGTTTGCGTGGAAGGGCATACCGTTATTGCTGCTGGAGTTTACCATAAGAGATAGAGCACCATTCTGGATACACTCCTTGAATGGTTCAAAATAACGTTCTCTCATATCTATATCTCCTACCGAGGAAGGTGTTCTATCACGCCCAGATACAGGTACACCATATGCCATATAGTGTTTTATGCATGCAGCCATATGGTATAGGTCTATGTTATTGGGGTCGTTGCCTTGAAGCCCCAGGGTGTGGGCTACACCCATTTGAGATTGTAGATACTCACTCTCGCCATAGCTTTCCCATAGTCTGGGCCATCTAGGGTCACGTCCCAAATCCAGTGTAGGGCAAAATGTCCAGGGGACAAGAGCCGCACGGGATTCATAGGCCGTTACTTCACCCATATTAAAAGCGTGTTTCTTATCAAATGTAGCGGCTATGTTTATTTCCTGTGGGAAAAGAGTAGCATCGGCTATGTAAGAGGCTCCGTGTATCTGGTCAAGTCCATAAAGACAAGGTATGCCTATTTCCTTCATGGATTTTTCTTGCAACTGGTTTATCATACTGGCAGTGAGTTCTCGTCCCTGTGCTTGAGCACTTATCACGTTGAGGATAGAACCTACCTTGTATTTGCTGATGATAGAATCCAGTATATCTTCTTTCCAGCGAGGATTACCGTTCTCGTCTTGGTCTTGGAAGACGGTGATGGTTATCTGTGACATCTGTCCCACTTTTTCCTCGAGGGTCATTCCAGATAGAATCTTGTCTATCTTTTTTTCCATCTCGATATCTGGAGTGATGGCAGGGGCTACAGCCTCTTCTTTACAGCCTGCAAAGACCAATGCTACACATATACATATGGCAGAAAATAATCGTGTCTTCATACTCTCTATTATAATTTAGAATAAAACTATGTTACTAGTATGGTATAATTTTAAAGGTCAATTTCTGTGCTTGTGATGTGCGTACTTTATATATGTCATATGTCTGTGCACCCCAAGCATCATCACCTCCCACACCAGTCATTGCTGCGTCTATACATATCTCGGTAAAATCACGGTTGGTAATGTCTGACGCGTGGGTCTGTTTACGTTTTACGTTACGGGCACTATTTACATCGTGGGGGTCATTTTCCACAAAGTTTGTCCACTGGTAAGGAGCATTGGACTCTTCAGAATCCAAATCCTCTATTCCCTGATGTAGGGCATTAAATTCAAAACAATCGCCGTCATTTGCTATTCCTTTATCGCTCATAGCACATATGGCCAACCCGTGACCATTGTCATTGAATACCTCTACCCAACGTACGTCCACTTTATGGCCAGTCTCCTGTGGTCTTACATATGGGTAGTACATATCTTTTACATCACAGGAATAGATACCCAGCATAGCACTGTGTTTTCTATCACAGTAGTTCTCCCAAGGGCCTCGGCCATAGTATTTCACGTGAGAGAACTGTTCTGGCATTCTCCATCTCAATCCATATCTGGGGGCTTCGCCTAGTGAGGCGGGGGACATATGTGCATCTATGGTAAGGACTCCGCTAGGTGCTATGGTGTAGGTTATGGTATTCTCACAGCCTAGACTATCCAATGTGTAGGCGACAGTAATTACTCTATCACCGTTTATCATTTCTTCTTTAATGCTAGATGGTTTAAGAGTTTTGCCATATTTCTTCCATAGTTGCCATTTGGCAGGGGAACCATTACCATAGTCGTTGTCATTGGGTGCTCTCCAATAGTTTGGACGGAAACCAAAATCGTCTTTTATGTAGTTAGTGCCATTTACCGTGTATTTCTTTATAGCACCAGTATGTGAATCAATCTCAAACTCTACTTTTGCTGTATGAGAAGGTGTTTTTACCGTATGTTTTTTACCATCGTTATTCAGTTTATACTGATTCCAGCTGCCCTCTCCCTCAAAGTTTACATAGTAATCATAACCAGCTACCATCTTGATTTTAGGAAGAGAGATGATAAGAGTATCATCGGCAGGGATAGATGTTTCTACTCTCTTTTTGAGGATAGTTTTCTGTTTTGCCTTATGAGAATAGTTACTAGGGATAGATACTATCTCATAGCTGTAATGGTCTATTTTCTTGAAATAATTTCTATTGATGGCCATAAATTTGCCATCATCACAAGGCTCAATCCACAGGTTCTGGTAGATGTGTTTAATCTCATTCATGGCAGGGTGGGGCTTTCTGTCTGGCCCTATGACACCATTGCACAGGAAGTTTCCATCGCTAGGAGTATTTACACCAAAATCACCTCCATAAGCCCAGAATTCTTTTCCTGTGCTGTCCTTGCTGAGTATTCCCTGGTCTACCCAGTCCCATATAAATCCACCCTGAAGATTATCTGCCGAATATATTACGTCCCATAGGTCTTTGAAGTTACCCGTGCTGTTACCCATAGCGTGGGCATATTCACTCATGATATATGGACGGTCGGTGTCTTCTGCAGCCCATTTGGCCAGTGTGAATGCACTAGGATACTGTGGGCAGTAAATCTCGGTGTTCCATTCAAGGATAGCTCTCTCGTGCTGTACAGGGCGTACTTTTTCTATGGATTTGAGGTATAAGAATGTCTCATAGAAATTATAACCATTACCTGCTTCATTTCCCATAGACCAATATATGATGCTGGTGTAGTTTTTATTTCTCCAGTACATATTTTTAATTCTAGCCATATGAGCATTATAAAAACGCAAATCATTGCCTAGGGTTCCTCCTTTTTTAAGGCTGTAATACATACCGTGAGATTCTATATTTGCCTCGTCACACACATAGATGCCATACTCGTCACATAGCTCATAGAAATATGCAGGCTGTGGATAGTGGCTACAACGCACTGCATTAAAGTTGTTTTCTTTCATCATCTTGATATCAGATGTGGCTATCTCACGGCTTATGACGTGGCCTGTGTATTGGTTGTGTTCGTGGATAGTTACGCCTTTAATCTTGATGGCTTTGCCGTTTACAAGGAGTTTGTTGCCTACTATCTCTACCTTTCTAGGGGCAAATCTGAATTCTATTTTTTCTGTCTCACGACCATTTTTTACAAGTGCTATTTTACCGTCATACAGATTGGGGATTTCGGCACTCCATAGTTTCCAGTCTTCAAATGGAATCTTGAAACTATGGGTAGATGTTTTTCCGCCTTCTATGGTTATAGTTTTTTTGCCTCCACCTGCCAAGTCTTTATCTAGAGAAAGGTCTATTACTGCTGTTTCTTCTGAACTATTTTTAACCATTACGTCTAGTTCAAAATATCCACTGCCTGTAAGTCCATCTTCATCTATCGTCTCTACAATAGGGGTTATCTTGTAATCAAAGATATGAACTTTTGGTTGAGCAAAAAGATATACATCTCTCTCTATTCCGCTTATTCTCCAGAAGTCTTGACATTCCAGATAGCTACCAGTACTCCATCTATATATTTTAAGGGCTATAAGGTTCTCTCCTTTTACAAGATATGGAGTAAGGTCGTATTCGGCAGTGTTTTTGGAGTCTTCGTTATATCCTATCTCTTGGCCGTTTACATACACATAACAGCCGCTTTTAGCTCCGCCTATATTGAGATATATCTCTCTGCCGTCCCAATCCTGTGGGATATTTATAACCTTGCGATATACACCTATGGGGTTATTTTCTGGCAGGAGAGGTGGTTGTGGTTTGTAAGGTTTGAATTCATAACCGTGGTTGGTATATATGGCGGTGCCATAACCATTTACCTCCCAGTTGGCGGGGACTTGTATTTTATTCCAGTCCCCGCTATTGAACTGTGGAGATATAAATTCGTCTTTATATGTGGCGTCGCTTTCACTCCACCAGAAATCCCACTCCCCGTTAAGGCTCATTACATATTCATCGGGGTATCTCTCGCCACTGGCACCAGCTATCTGTGTGCGGGGAGATACTTTTCCTATCTCTACGATGCTTGTCGTAATATGAGGAATAGGTTTTTTATCCTTGTTACCAGAGGCATAAACACTCATTGATAACACACCTAAAAATAAAAGCAGAGTAAAGCGAACGTTTTTCATATAACTAGACTTTTAATCTATTGGACTTCAAATTTATATATACATGTATGGGTATAAGTCTCTCCTGGGTTGAGCAGGGTAGAAGGGAAATTCTCGTGGTGTGGAGTATCTGGGAATTTCTGAGTTTCCAGTGCTATGGATTCACGGAAACGCAATGGGCGGTTGTATTTGCCACAGGTAGAACCATCAAAAAAGTTTCCGCTGTAGAACTGCATGCCAGGTTGGTCTGTATAGACAGATAGTTTTCTGCCAGATGCAGGCTCATAAACCGATGCTGCAAACTCTACACCATCACCCTCGCGGTCTATAACCCAGTTGTGGTCATAGCCTTTACCATAGCCCAGTTGTATGTCATCTGCTCCTATTCTCTCTCCTATGGTGTGAGGTGTACGGAAGTCAAATGGAGTACCTGTAACGTCCATAATCTCACCCGAAGGTATCAGCACTTCGTTTACAGGAGTTATACCCGATGCATTGATTACCATTACTAGGTCTTCTATGCTACCACACCCCTCGCCTTTAAGGTTAAAGAAAGAGTGGTGAGAGATATTCACGTGGGTTGATTTGTCTGTGCTGGCAGTGTAATCTACTCTGAATTCGTTTTCGGGAGTAAGAGTGTAGGTCATAGTGATGGCCAGATTACCAGGCATTCCGTCCTGTCCGTCTTCTCTTAGGTAGTACAGCACTATTGAATTTTCGGTCACCTCTTTTACGTCCCACACTACCATATCAAGCCCTTTAAGCCCGCCGTGTAGAGTTTGGCCGTTGTTGTTCTGTGGGAAATTATAGACTTCTTCGCCTATGGTGTATGTTCCTCCTGCTATTCTATTGGCATAAGGACCTACTACAGCTCCCAGGAATCGTTCACCAGGGTTGTTTACATAGTTGTCAATGTTGTTATATCCCAGGACTATGTCCTCATATTTTCCATCGCGGTCTGGTGCCCATAGAGCGACAACTCTCGCACCAAAATTGGTAACCTGCATAGTTATATCTCCCGATGTGAGAGTGTATAGAGAAACATCTTTTCCTTCTACCGTCGTCTGGAAGTCTTCCACAGGGAAGAGCACTGGGGCTTCTGTTTTGTCACAGGCAGCCATCATAGTACACGCCATAGCCATAATTGCTAATTTTTTCATATTTGTACAAAAATTAAAATCTCATATTATAATTCTAGTTTACGGGCACCATCTGAAATGATGACATCATATACTTTGGGATAATGACCATATGAGGCATTGAATTTCTCTTTGGCAGTAGATACAAATGCGTCATAAAGTTCACTTTTTACCAGATTGATAGTACAACCACCAAATCCTCCACCCATGATACGAGAGCCTGCCACGCCACATTCTCGAGCGATGGTAGATAGCAGGTCTAGTTCTTCACAGCTCACTTCATAGTCTTTGGACATACCCCAGTGAGTCTCATACATACGTTCGCCTACCGTTTCCAGGTCACCGGCTTCCAGTGCAGCACATACGTCCAGCACTCGTTTTTCTTCACCTATGACATAGCGAGCACGCATATAGTCTTCTTCAGAAATCTGGTCTTTGATAGCGTCTAACTGTGCCATAGTAGCTCCGCGTAATGTGTCTTGTCCTAGTATGGCCGATACGCGTTCACAGGATTCGCGGCGTTTGTTATATGGAGAGCCTACCAGTTCGTGTTTTACTACCGAATCCAGCAGTACCAGACGATAACCATATTTTTCTGGGTCAAATGGGAAATATGTGAATTCCATAGATATGCAGTCAAGACGCATTAGGTTGCCTTTCTTTCCAAATACCGATGCAAACTGGTCCATAATACCACATTTCACACCACAGTAGTTGTGTTCGGTAGATTGACCTATACGAGCCAGTTCAAATTTATCTATCTTGTCATCATTGTATATGTGGTTAAGAGCATAGGCATAGGTAGATTCCAGTGCCGCCGATGAAGACATACCTGCACCCAGTGGAACATCTCCAGCAAATGCCGTATCAAATCCTTTTACCACACCACCGCGTTTTAGGATTTCACGTGCCACACCAAATATGTAACAAGCCCACGAAGCCGATGGTTTATCCTCTTCTTCTAGGCCAAATTCTGCATAGTCTTTCAAGTCAACCGAATATGCACGTATCTTGTCTGTGCCATTTGGTTTGATTTCGGCTACCATACTTTTATCTATGG
>JAFYKQ010000051.1 GCA_017537565.1 Flavobacteriales bacterium | reverse complement strand
GGCTCGATGCTTTTGCGGATGTTTGTTTCTACTCTTGCGCCATTGACTGTGATACGCATACATACTGAAGCCTCTCCGTTCTTCAGCAGCTTGGTTTTCTTGATAAAGAAAAGCACATTAAATGAATCTCGTCTCATTTTTCCATACTTTTAAGTGAAACTTTTATTTGGCAAAAGTAAGAATCTGAGTCCGTTTTGACGCTATGCAAAATGTTGTGAATCAGCGAAAAACGCTCTTTCAAGGTGGAGATGTTTGGAACACCTGTTTGCTCCACCTCTTGCTCCACCAAAGGCGGTCGTGAACCGCACTTTTTTGCGTTTTTAATGGAAATAAAAAAATCCTAATTTTCGTTGAAAATCAGGATTTTACGTTGTTTTGCTTTTCTTTGCTGTGGTGCCACCAGGAAAAGAACAGTATGTCCTAATGATACATTTAATAGAGCTGAGGGTGCAAGTGGCAATGGTTTTACTAAATGTGTAGTGCAAAAAAATATTTGTGTTTTTTTTGGAAAAAAATCTATATTTGCAATACATTGATGATTTGTGCATAACACAAATGAACTAAATGTATAAATGTTTGACACACAGCTAGTATTATTTTGTTTATGAGAAACAGAAATTTTTATTCGATTCTTAAAACAGCAGGCAGCCTTGTAGTAGTTGCGATGGCACTTTTTATGACTTCTTGTCAATCAAATGATAATTCATCTAATGATGAACCACCAGTGGTGGATATTACAAAAAGTACTATTGCCGTCAATAACAATAGTGCCGAACTCTCCAAACGAGTTACGATGTATAGCAATAGTGAGCCATTGTCAAAAGCTAAAAAAGATGATTTTGGTCTTACGATGCCAGCTGTTCCAGTATCACCTAAATATGATTTGGTGATGGATGATAATTATCAAGGCTGGTCTGCACAGAAGAAAGACTACTATCTGCCAGAAGGAAAGTCGCTCACAAAAGACATTCAGTTTAATGGAAACACTTATTACATAGCAGGTGAGCTTACCATAACCAATTTCTGGGGACAGGGAGGAAAGATTATCGTGATGCCAGGAGGTAAATTAAACTATCCTTCTCGTATGCCTTTGTATGGTTTTGAGATATTGAACTATGGTGAGTTTAATGTTGTAAATGGGTCAAAGCTTACTATCAATACGGGTGCGTCAGTGATGACATCTGGCGATCTTGAAGTAGATGAAGTATATGTAAGCGGTGTTCTTTATGTAGGAGGCAGGCTTTCGGTACAGAAGGCAGATGCTTTGGAACGCGGTGTGTGTCACGTGGGCTGTGTGATGAATGTAGACAAGACTCTTACTATTCACAACGAAGCAAAACTGCATATAGAAGACTACCTGGCTACTGGAGCTATCGAGATGAACTCAAAGTCTATGCTACAGATAAAAGCGGGAGGCCTGGTAAGAACAAAGGGTATTTATATGAGAAATCCATGTACTGTTACTGTAAGTGGTGATGATATGGATTATGCAGTGCTGGCGGCAGATGAGGTTGAGATACACCAGAACAATGTCAAAGATATGTTTACTGGTTGGTTGGATATTCATTACAAGGAAATAGACAACCATAGCGGCAGAGAATTGGAATGGCTTTCAAGTATAAAACACAATGGTGATACTTATCTTCCAGAATCGGGTTGTCGTTCATCGTTTGGTGAAAAACCAGAGGTCGAAGTAGAAAAGGCGGTAGGTCTTGAACATATCGCACAAGTAGAATCACCTGCCGATAATCTTTCGGCAACGTGTATCCAGACTGTAAAGGATAAGGCCTATGTGTCATATCATACACAGGGTAATGGATATTGCGGTTATATAGAGGTGTTGAATGTCGCAGGTGAAATGTGTTCTATACTTTCACAGATGGAACATACTACACGTGATTTTAACCACCTGATAGTTGACAATAACCGCATAATAGCGGCAGGTGGCGAGGCAAAAGGAGCATTTCTGGGTGTTGTAAATCTAGCGGGAGGTATTTTCTCTTCAAGTGCTGCCGAACTATCACAGGTGATGATAGAAGGAGCATCGGCTAGCAGTGTCATTCGCAATGGAGAATATCTTCACGCTACCAGCAACGAAGGTTATCATACTCTTGATGCCAAGACGTTCAATACAGAGTTTTTTGTGAGATCTGCAGGTTCTTCCAAATATGTTCACGTTAACGGAGCCAATATGGGTGTGCTTTCGCTTACCAATAAAAATTCTGAATCATCGCCTGCGGTGCTGAATATGTATGGAGCGACAGATTATAGTTACAAGACACTTAAACAATCGATTTCGCTTGGTGAGATAGCTCCTGTAAATGGTAAAAACGTGTTCCAGCTGGACGGCAATGATATATATGTATGTCTGGGTAGAAATGGAGTGAAGCGTTTCACTGGTAATACAGAAGTGGCTAGTTTTGATATCCCAGATGATGTGAAGGGTGCTGCCAATGGTCTGGCTGTCGATGCCAAATATGTTTATGTGGCATATGGTAACAGCGGAGTGTATGTGCTTGACAAGACCGATTTGTCGGTTGTGGCATCATATATCCACGCTGGAGGTAAATCTGCCAACTATGTGTCTGTATCGGGAAATATAATATATGTTTCTTATGGACTTAGCGGTGTTCAGGTATTCAGATTGATTGAGAGATAAACACATTGGATATAGATGGAAATAAAAACCCCCGTCCTGTGGGCGGGGGTTTTTATATTGAGAATCATTATAATAAAAAACGGTTGCTCACAGAGCAACCGTTTGATTTTCAGTGTGGTCCCACGTGGGCTTGAACCAAGGACTCCCTGATTATGAGTCAGGTGCTCTAACCAACTGAGCTATGGGACCTACATTCCGTTTGGAACGGTGCAAATATACAAACAAAATTTTGTAAATTGCAAGCATTAAAACAAAAAAATAAAAATATACTGCTATATGGCTGAAATAAAGAATCTTATATTTGATTACGGGGGTGTGTTTCTCCTTTTAGATGAAGAAAAAACATACCAGGCCTTTAAAGATTTGGGACTTTTGTTTATCTCTCCTGCATTGGCAGCATCAAATAATGACTTCCAGCGAGGGCGTATCTCTATACCCACCTTTATAAGTAATATCCAGAAAGAACTGCCACGTCCAACGAGCGAAGAGCAGATAATAGATGCCTGGTGTGCGATGTTGGGAGGGCTCCCAGTGGAGCGTATAGAACTGCTTAAACGTCTTAAAAAGAAGTATCGTCTTTTTCTTTTGAGTAATACCGATGATATACATATAGACCGTGTTACACGTACCACCCCCGAGGCGGTTGAATTTTTGGCACAGTTTGAACGTGTGTATTACAGTCAGAATACAGGCTATCGCAAACCCGAGGCAGAGATATTCCAGCTGGTGATAGATGAAAATAATCTAGATGCTTCGAAGACTCTTTTTGTGGACGATGTAAAGGAAAATGCCGAAGGAGCTGGCCGAGTAGGATTGCATTATCACTGGCTTGATTGGCGTAAGGAGACGGTACTGGATATAGAGCGAGTGATAGAGGAGATAGAAAATAATAACGATAAATAAGTATTTATATAGTTAAACTCCCCGCCACTTGAGTGGCGGGGAGTTAGTTTTAATTTTTACTAATGTTATTCCACGTCTTTTAATTTAAAGACATATAGAATAGGGTTGCTCGTAGGTGTGAGTTTTGAATATGCTTCTTTTAACGCTCGTTGATAGCCGGGGCTTTCTGGTGTTTTATATACGCGTGCATTCCCGTCTTT
>JAFYKQ010000050.1 GCA_017537565.1 Flavobacteriales bacterium | reverse complement strand
GTGTATTCACGTACCATAGAACAGCATCGTAAGCCGGCTGAAGGACTGAGATTATGGACATCGGTAGCCAATTCTTTGGGATTTGGTCGTTATCTGGGTACAGACCTTTCTACGGGTAGAAAAGGGTTTATACCTACGGTAGAATTTTATGACCGTGCATATGGAAAAGGGCGTTGGAAGGCTTCAACTACTATATCCAATGCCATAGGACAAGGCGAGATAACGGTTACGCCTATGCATCTGGCCAATCTGGCAGCCACGGTAGCCAATCGTGGGTATTATTATCGTCCGCATATCATACGTTCCATAGAGGGAGAAGAGATAGATACGTCGTTTACCAATCGTGTGGAGAGCGGGATAGAGGCTCGTCATTTTGATGTGGTGGCAGACGGTATGGCAAATGTATTCAAGGCTGGTACGGCTAGCGCTTATTCGCTGCCAGATATAGAGATGTGTGGTAAGACGGGAACGGTAGAAAATTTCCGTAAGATAAATGGGCAACGTGTGAAATTGCCAGACCATAGTATGTTTGTGGCATTTGCACCACGAGAGAATCCTGTGATAGCCATAGCTGTGGTGGTGGAAAACGGTGTATGGGGTTCGCGTTGGGCGGCACCTATTGCATCGCTTATGATGGAGAGTTATATAAGAGGAGGGCAGGTTACACGTCCAGAATTGGAAAAACGAATGTTGGAAGGTTCGTTGGAGAGTACCTATCGTATGTATCAAGAAAATACCCAAAACTAGTATATAGAGATGAGAATAGGAGCAGGTATAGGAAGCAGAGGAACGATGGAGGTGTGTTGGACACTGGTCATACTGTATGCGGTATTTGTGTTGTTTGGGATAGTGAATATATATTCGGCGACATATAATGTAGAGACTCCACAGTGGTTTGACTTGGGTAACTATGCTGGTAAACAGATATTGTATGCAGGAGTGGGTGTGGTTATAATAACGGTAGTGATGCTGCTGGATGTCAATTCTTATGAAAAACTATCGTGGTTGTTATATATACTGGCGGTGATACTGCTTTTGGGACTTCCTATATTTGGTCACGAAGTCAAGGGTAACAAAGCGTGGTATAAACTGGGTTTCTTCTCTCTCCAACCATCAGAAATAGCCAAAGTTGCCACGGCACTGGCACTTTCGGCATATTTGGCACGATATAAAGTATCTATGAAAAAAATATCACATCTGGCCATTGCGGCAGTTATCATAGCACTGCCTATGGTTCTTACAGGTGTGCAGGATACGGGTTCGGGAATGGTATTTGCTTCGTTCTTTATAGTGTTGTATATGGCGGGTGCATCGGGGGTGTATTTTATGTTGGGGGGAGCGGTAGTACTCACTTTCATAACAGATGTCTTTATCCAGCATTATGAATTGTCCCATTGGTGGGTATTTGCTGTGGTGGGAGGAATATCTGTTGTGGTATGTGCATACCGTATGATTAAAAAGAAAAGGATATGGGGGACGTTGGCTTTTGCAGTGGTGGTTTTAGGGCTTTATTCTATCATACATTTCTATGTGTGGGAAGGAGTATTTAAGGAATACCAACGCCAACGTATCCTTACATCGCTTAAACTCATAGAAGATAACGATGGTGTAGGTTTTAATACGTATCAGAGTGAGATAGCTATAGGTTCTGGAGGCTGGATAGGAAAAGGATTCCTGGAAGGTTCCCAGACAAAGGGTAATTTTGTGCCAGAACAACATACAGACTTTATATTCTCTACACTGGGAGAGGAGTGGGGTTTTATGGGTACGAGTCTTACGGTGCTGTCCTTTGCGGCGTTTTTATGTATGATAGTGTGGGTGGCCTTCCGTCAAAGGACGTATTTTGCTAGGTATTATGGACTGTGTGTCTTTGGGGTGTTTCTGTTTCATTTTATGATAAATATAGCGATGACCATAGGGCTAATGCCAGTGATAGGTATTCCTATGCCGTTTTTCAGTTATGGAGGTAGTTCGCTGTGGAGTTTTACTGTGCTGTTGTTTATACTTATAACACTGGACGCACACCGCAAAGATTTTCTACCCGAGATAAATACGTCGTCCCGTAGATAAAATTTATATCTATCGCTTTTTTTATTTTGTAAATACGTAGAAAAATCATACTTTTGCATTGCTTTATGAGAGGGTACCTTGGCCGAGTGGCTAGGCACCGGTCTGCAAAACCGTC
>JAFYKQ010000049.1 GCA_017537565.1 Flavobacteriales bacterium | reverse complement strand
TATAGCATAACGCCCCGAATCATCACTCACTGCCACCTCTCCCGATGGAGTTTTTATCTTCATATCGGGCACTACACGTCCCCAGCCATCTTTTACCACCCCGCGTATACTGTCTTTCCCTACAGAAATATTTGCTTTTGCTGTGTTTTTATTTGCCTCGTGATGAGCTTTAGTTACTATTATGACAACTCCTCTATTCCCTTGTTGACCATAAGAAGAACCATCTTTAAGTACTTTTATGCTGTATATTTGGTGCGGTTCAATACCTATCAATCTATCCCCAACACTACCATCTACATCTACACAGGAATACACTCCAGTAACAGTCGCCACATCACTTGGTTGTTTTATTTCAATAAATGTTCCATCATACTTTACATCTGGAAAACGATTTTTAAAAACATCACTTATACTTACATCTGACTCCCCAGGATAATAAGTATCTCCTATCATATATCCTGTTACGGCAGGGTCGTTGGTCTCGTCCAGTTCAAATGCTATTGGGTGGCTGGCTATCGCGGCACTTAATTCTTTTTCCATCACCGTGTATTTGTTCATTATAAGGCGTAGCTCGGTGTCCTTGGGTGTGGCGGTGAGGGTATAGACTCCGCCTGCCTTGGTTGTGGCTGCCGCTTTGCTCTTGTTGGTACGTACGGTGGCACCTACCACAGGCTCACCCTTTGCGTCTATAACCACACCTTTTACCTCATAGTCTTGTGCTGTTGCTCCCAGTGATAAACTCCCTATCACTGCCAGGAGAAAGAATTTAAGTGTTTTCATGATAGTTTAGTTTTAATTTATAAAAGCTCCGAATGTCATTCGGAGCTTATTTTAGTTATTGATAATTAACTTCTATTCCATAGTCATCACATAGAGAATAATAAGCCGAACATAAAGATGGTGCTCCTACAAGATTTTCCATTACCGTTCCTTCTCTTGACTCTACTAATTCCCATCTATCATCAATTGAATATATAGTTGTAACTCTATATTCGTAAGACATTGTATTGTCATTCCATCGTCTTACACAATAAGCTGTACACATTACCTCTGGAGGAGATGATACAGTTTCGGTGTTGTCTGCTACTTCTTCGGTAGAAAAAGCAGTAATAGTTGTAGATTTGTTGTTGGTGGCATACAAAAGTACACCTACGCATAGCAGTAGAACTGCTGTCGCTGTGAAAATGATTTTGCTTTTCATTTTACTTGAGTGTTTAAATGGTTAATATTATATTGTTGTGAGAATTTAATCTCGCAACAAATATATTACAACACTTTAAATGTTTAAAATGTTTTTAAACATTTTTTGTAGGATTTTTTAAACGATAATAAAAATACGTTTTGTAATACCTCCAAATACATTTCTACGCCTCTAAATTAAGACTTTTTTCAACACAATTTACAGCAGTTATTTTTTTTCTAGTATTTTAAAAAACAAAAGCGAAAGGGTGGATAGACCTTTCGCTTTGTAAAACAAACCTAATTAAGATATAGGACTTTCCTATGAGTGAAGAGCTTCGTAACGAGCCTGTAGTTCTTCTTTTGACATAACTACCGATTCGTCTTTGACAGTGCTCTCTGTAGGACATACAGTCATACACTGTGGTTCATCAAAGAAACCAACACATTCAGTGCATTTGTCTGTAGCTACATAGAAATGGTCATCGCACAATGCAGGATGAGTCTCGCCTTTAAGCTCCCAATCTACACCACCTTCATAGATGGCTTCATTAGGACATTCTGCCTGGCAAGCACCGCAGCTTATGCAGTCATCAATAATTTTAATTGGCATAATTTCTAATGTTTACAGTTAATAAATGTTTTATTTGTTCAGTAAGACAAAAGTAGTAAAAGCAAATGATAGTTTTCAAAAAAATATGAGTTAAAATTAAAAAATTTTATACCCCCATACCTTTCATTCTATCTAACGTGCTGTTATACTGCTCTATGAGCTCTTTTATCATCTCCCCAGCAGGCATTCTTTTTTTCATCATCATACACACTTGCCCTACTTCCAGCTCTCCTTTGTCCAAATTTCCGCACAACATACCTTCGCGAGCACGCCCTCTACCCAGCAATTCACGCAATTCTTCTACCGTTGCGTGGTTTTTATAAGCCTCTTGCACCTGGTCATAGAACTGTCCTTTGAGCAGACGCACCGGTGAAAGCTCTTTAAGAGTAAGCATCGTGTCCCCTTCATCGGCTGCCAAGACCGCATCTACAAATGCCTCGTGTGCAGAACTCTCATCGGCCGCAATAAAGAGCGAACCTATCTGTACTGCCTTTGCCCCCAATGCCATAGCCGCTGCCATCGCCTCACCCGATGCTATACCTCCGGCTGCTATTACCGGTATATCTACAGCCGCCGCCACAGCAGGAACTAGCACCATAGTCGTTGTTTCCTGTTTACCGTTATGTCCTCCAGCCTCAAAACCTTCGGCTATGACGGCATCTACACCACTCTGTGCTGCTTTTATGGCTTGACGTACACTGGATACCACGTGCATCACTATAAAACCTCTTTCTTTAAGAGAACTCGTAAATGCCGCTGGATTCCCTGCCGATGTAATGATGATTTTAACACCCTCTTCCTCCATTATATTTATCGTTTCTTCGGTGCGATGATACATCATAGGAACATTTACGGCAAATGGACGGTCTGTAATACTGCGAGCCTTGCGTATGTGATGACGCAATAGGTCGGCCGTCATAGACCCCGAGCCTATCACACCAAGCCCCCCGGCAGCCGAAACAGCCCCCACAAGGCCTCCTCCCGATATCCAAGCCATTCCTCCCTGGATAATAGGATATTTTATGCCCAATAATTTACATACAGGATTTGAGTTATTCATAGTTTCACAGGTGTTAATGTTATCAATTAAAAAAAAAGATGATAGCCGTGATATAAGCCGAGTTCTGTACTACACGTGTAGCTCTTATCATTTATCTAATACATAGGTCACCCTATGTCTTTATCTGCCTACCCCCCGCCAATGAGAACGAGCAACTCTCTGCCTTTACAGGCTGACGGTATACATGGCATTTCACCCCGTAAGGTTTACACTGCCACGAGTGTCACCACTCGCGCGGTGGGCTCTTACCCCACCTTTTCACCCTTACCTGCATCTGAATCAAGGGTTGGAAAAAAAACAAATGCAGGCGGTATATTTTCTGTTGCACTATCTGTCGTGGGACTCACGCCTTCCTGTTAGGAAGTACGGCGCTCTGTGGTGCTCGGACTTTCCTCTCGTATGTATCCATACCAGCGATAAGACACACGGCCATCATCTCTATTGCAAATGTACGACAAAAACACCATTTAAAAACACTGTTTCCCATAAATAAAATTTAGAAGAGAATAATTGAAATTTATCATCTGCAACATTGGATTTTTTATATGTTTTACTATTTTTGTAGAGTCACAAAAAGAATTTTTTAACCCTTTAATCCACTTATATGAAAAAATTACTCACACTTCTAGTATGTATATTTATAGCGGGAGGAGCATTTGCACAAGAAGCTGAAAAACCATCTCATAAGGAGAAAAAAGAAGCTCGTAAGGCCGCCGAGGCAGCCGCAGAAAAGGCCGCATATCAAGCAGCCATCAAAGCCATCAAGGCTCGTAATTTTGCTATCGAGGCAGACCGCGTGGAATTCCGCCGTGGAACACCAGAATTTGTAAACCCTTCTACCAATTTTGTAACATTAAGAGGGGATATAGCCACCGTACAGCTATCGTCAAACACTGCAAGACAGGGAGTAAACGGAATGGGCGGTCTTACATTAGATGGTAAGGCTTCAAACATTAAGGTCACAATGGACAGTAAAGGCAACACTACATTATCTATGAGTGTCATAGGCCGTGGCATAACAGGTACTATTAAAATAATCCTTACCAAAGACAGCAATAGATGTGATGCCGAGGTATCTGGTAATTTCACTGGAGGAGAGGTAACATTGAGCGGAAAACTATACCCCGCCAGCGAATCCTCTATCTTTAAGGGACGTTCCATATAACAGACCTCTTTAAAAATTTACAGAGCCATACATTTTTGTATGGCTTTTTTTATTTCATAACATATGTTTTGTTTACCTTTGCCATTGTTAAACCATTATCATTCTATCGGTGGGGAATGCGGTGGAAATCCGCAGCTGTGCCCACAACCGTATGTCTATGACAAGTCGGGATACCATCGTGAAGAATGTCTTAAAAACTTGGGAGCAAAGTTATGAAAACACCTTATCTTTATATCCTGTGTATATGTGCAACGATAGCGTTGTGCATTACTTCTTGTGGTAATACCTCGATAGAAAAAGACAACACATCTATCACACGAGCCAAATATGCCCGTCTTTTCACATACCAAGAGGACAGCATCTACACCTATGTAAACGTTTATCTACCACAGGACACCACACAGGTATTCAGGACATACTTACTACATAGACAGGAAACTGCCCCACAGGTAGGAGCAGACACCATAGCCGTACGCATACCTCTGGAAGACATAGGCTGTGCCCACAGCACACAGATAGGATTTATCAAGGCTCTAGATGAAATAGATAGAATAACGTGTGTAGGAGATATGGGGCTGCTAGAAAAAAAATCTATTCTCGCTGGACGTGAAGACCTCGGTGAGTTTTTCAACGGCTGGACTTTTGATATAGAAAGACTACTATCCATATCTCCCGATGCTGTGTTCTTCACCCCCTACGGCAACGAAGACCTTGCGTCAATAGAGCAAAGTGTACGTACGGCTCTGCTACTGGATATGTCGGCCTGGGAGAGCCACCCATTAGCCCGCAGCGAATGGATTAAATTTACAGCTCTATTTCTGGATAAACTACCACAGGCCGACAGCTTATTTGCAGAGGTTGAAGAAAAATACAACAAGATAAAAGAAATAGCCTCTCATAAGACAGAACACCCCGTAGTAATATCCCAACTCCCATACGAGGGAGTATGGTACATACCATCTGGCGGCAGTTACAAGGGTATTCTCTATCGCGATAGCGGTCTGTCATATCCTTGGGAAGAGGAAAGCGGGACAGGTTCGCTTACGGTAGCATTTGAAAAGATGTTATCCATCGCCCACAGTGCCGATGTATGGTTTATAGAGTCTGGTCTTAACTCAACACCTACCCTATCCTCCATCGCCCAGCAAAACCCTCTATACAAACACTTCCAGCCGTTTAACGATAAAAAAATATATGTATGTGATACAGAAGATGTACTCTATTTTGAAAACGGAATACTGGAGCCACATCTCATACTGGAGGACTATGTAAATCTATCTCACGGTGTAAAAGATTACACCCCACATTATTATTTCCCTATAAAAGATGAATAAAAATAGCCGATACTTTATATGTGGCGTGGGGCTTTTGATAGCCATAGTGGTACTGTTTTGTGCCAACATAGCTATGGGGAGTGTTCATATCCCCATTAGCGAAGTCATAAACTCTATCACAGGCAGTGGCGATGGCATATACGATATCATCATAAGAGAACGTCGCCTCCCCGAAGCTACATCTGCCATCATAGCAGGAGGCACCCTGGCCGTATGTGGACTGATGATGCAGACACTGTTTCACAATCCGCTGGCAGACCCATCAATACTGGGCATAAGCAGTGGTTCGACGTTGTTTATAGCCATACTCACTTTCTGCTCTACGGCTCTGGGTATAGGTGCCATAGTAAGCCCGCTATGGCAGATAATAGCCGCCACGGCTGGTAGTATGATGGTACTGCTGTTCTTACTGGCTGTATCACGACGTGTGGTGAGCAACACTTCGCTACTTATAACGGGTATAATGACAGGGTATCTCACATCGGCACTGGTGTCTATATTGCAGTATTCGGGAAGTGAAAATGCCAATTTTGCCTTTGTGATATGGACACAGGGCAGTTTCTCACGCGTGGTAAGTGGCGAACTATTCTACATATTTATAAGTGTATGTATAGTAGGTGTGACGGCTGTATTTTTCCTCATTCGCACGCTTAATGCTTTGCTATTGGGAGAGAATTACGCTCGTAATATGGGCATAAACATAAAACGCAGCCGCAACATCATCATCATACTCACGGCAGTACTTACGGCAGCCGTAACGGCATATTGTGGACCGATAGCTTTCATAGGGCTGGCTGTACCACACATAGTACGCTATATGACACGTACGGCCGACAGACGCACCCTTGTCCCTCTTACAGCCTTGGCGGGCAGTGTTATAACACTGCTATGTGCTCTTATAGCCAAACTGGAAGTATTCGGATATATGTTACCTATCAATGCCGTGACTTCGCTCATTGGTGCCCCGATAGTGATAGCCGCCATATTTAAAAATTCATCATTTAACGAGCAGTAGTATATGGGAAATAAAAAAATAATGGTAGCACGAGACTTATATACAGGTTACAGTCATAAACAGATAGTGTGTAAAAATATCAACGCACATCTGGACACAGGCAGTCTTACTTGTCTTATAGGTCGTAACGGAGCAGGTAAAAGCACCCTAATGCGTACTATGTGCGGTTTCCTAAAACCGATAGATGGAGATATATTCCTGGGCGTAAAAAGAATAAAAGACTACTCACAGAATGCTCTTTCACGGGAGTTGAGCGTAGTACTTACCGAGATAATATCTGAAATCAACTACCTATCTGTACGCAGCGTGGTAGAAATGGGACGTTATCCATATTGTAATTGTTTTGCTCGATTGTCAAACGATGACCACCAGAAGGTAAACCAAGCCCTTAAGACGGTAGGCATAGAACATCTGTCGGGTAAATCTATGGCCGCCATATCTGATGGGCAACGACAGAAGGTAATGATAGCCCGTGCATTGGCACAGGACACACGAGTAGTCATACTGGACGAACCGCTTTCTTTTCTGGATATGCCTTCGCGTATAGAGATAATGTCTCTTCTTAAAGATATAGCACGTTCACACGACAAGGCCATATTGCTATCATCTCACGACATAGAACTAGCCTTGCACTATGCCGATAGCCTATGGGTGATAGACCGTGATAGTCATATATACACAGCTACTGCCCCTTATACAGATAGAAGTCGTATAATAGACGATGTATTTGGAGTTCAAAGCGAGAGCGTAAAAGATTTTTTAAAGTTATAAATATCTCTACCAAATAAAATACTACCTTTACACCTACATTCAATGCAAATAAAATATTAACCAATAAATTTAATTTTCAATGAAAAAACACATTTTACTATTGGCCGCTATTTTTATAGGCTCTGTGTGTATGGCACAAGAGAAAGGCACCCCTGCCGCTTCCAATAAAAAAGCCAATGAAAACTCTACCGAGGTAGCCAAAGAAAAAGGCGTTTCGGTATATAGCAATGACTATACTTACACACCTTACACTCCTACATTTAAGAGTGATGGTACTACCAAAAAAATTAAAAACGTCATACTGATGATAGGTGACGGTATGGGTATGTCACAAGCCATAGCCGCTTACTATGCCAATGATAATGCTCTGTCTATTCTTTCGCTTAAAAATATGGGATTTGTACGCACATATTCGGCTTCACACTTCACGACAGACAGTGCCGCTTCGGGTACGACATATGGTTGTGGCGTGAAGACCAAAAACGGATATGTAGGTGTAACACCAGATGGTGAGAAAAAAGCCAACATTCCAGAAAAAATAGATGCACAGGGATTTGCTACTGGTATAGTTACTACCGATAACATATCTGGTGCTACTCCATCATCTTTCTATGCACACTCTTCATCTCGTAATGCGACAAAAGACATTTTGACACAGATGAAAGGCTCTCCGCTAGATTTCTTTGCTGGTGGTTGCGTTACTCTATGGAATAAATACGCTCCAGGAGAGATAGAAAACCTACAAAAAGACGGTTGGACTATCATCAACGACTACAAGAAGATAGGCGAAAATATGAAGGCACAGCGTATAGGTGTAGTAGCCTATGACAAAGACGTTGCTCCTGTTATGGACGGCCGCGGAGACTTCCTTCCATCTACCGTTAAACAAGCCATAGAGTTCCTTTCACAGAAGAGCAAAAAAGGTTTCTTTATGATGGTAGAAGGTGCACAGATAGACTGGGGCAGCCACAACAACGACACAAAATACACTGTAACAGAAGTCATAGACTTTGACAAGGCAGTAGGCGAAGCTCTACGTTTTGCCGATGAGAACGGTGAGACTCTTGTCATCATCACTGCCGACCACGAGACTGGAGGTATGACTATACCTAACGGAGATTACAAGACACGCACTGTACGCGGTGTATTTACAACAGGTGGACATTCGGGTGTGATGGTGCCTATCTATGCTTACGGGCCATACTCTCATCTATTCCGCGGTGTACAGGAAAACACAGATGTACATCACAAGATTATAGAAATACTATCCAAAGTAAAATAAGAGGATAAGCTCCCACGGCAGGGAAGCCCTGTTGCTGGTTTTAATACTGCCCGTGGTGGCTACACCACAAAAAAAAGGCTCGCCACAGGCGAGCCTTTTTTATTTATCTAATGCCAATCACTAGCATTTAAAACCGTCTATCACAGCTTTGAAATCGGCAGCTTTAAGTGATGCACCACCTATAAGACCTCCGTCAACGTTTGGCTGAGCAAAGATTTCTTTGGCATTCTTTGGATTGCAAGAACCACCGTATAGGATAGCAACTTCGTCGGCTACTTCTTTACCATATTTTTCGGCTACAACGGCACGTATGTGTGCGTGTATCTCTTCGGCTTGTTCTGGTGTAGCTGTCTCACCTGTACCTATCGCCCATACTGGTTCGTATGCTAGAACGATGTTTTTCCAAGCCTCTGCTGGAAGATGGAAAAGAGCGTTTTTAACCTGCTCCTCTACCACCTGGAAGTGTTTACCAGCCTTGCGTTCTTCTAGAACTTCACCTATACAGAAGATTACTTCTAGACCTTCTGCCAATGCAGCATCTGTTTTTTCTGCCAAAAGAGCATCTGTCTCACCAAAATACTGACGACGTTCAGAGTGTCCCAATATAGCCTTTGTCGCACCTGCGCTCACAGCGATAGGAGCAGATACCTCACCTGTATATGCACCAGATTTCATTTGATGTACGTTCTGTACAGCCACAGCAACACCTGTACCTTTAAGTGCTTCGGCTACTGCATACACGTTGGTAAATACGGGAGCTACTACCACTTCCACACCACAAAGGTTCTGTCCTTCTAGTTCTTTTTTAAGGTCTTCTGCCAATGCTAGACTCTCTGGCAGAGTTTTGTTCATTTTCCAGTTTCCTGCTACGATTTTACGTCTCATTTCTTTTTTGTTTTTTATGAATTATTATTTATTATTTTATTGACTCTTTGGATATTATAGTACCTTCCTGAAGATGTACCACTGCTGGACGTGAACGTGCGATGGTCTTTATCATCACAGGGTCTGCATACATCACCGGTAGTTCCAGTCCCACCTGTGAAAAACGCTCAGATGACGAATTGGACACTATCCACACAGGAGATGTCTTACCTTCTGCCCAGTTCTTTACATTCTCCCACGTCCTGTCATCTACCTCATCATAGTCATAGCACAACACCAGATAAATATCTTTTTCCACTAGCAGAGAATCGGTCATATCACCACCATAGACGTCCATCACCATAAAGTTCTCTATCGCTGGGCGGAACCCCTCTTTCACCAGGACAGATTCACGTGACACAAAACTAGCCTCACGCATATTCCAAGGTTCGTCTTCGTCCTTAAATGTGTGTCTCTCTCCATCTATCTCATACACCCATCTATTTTCATAGACAGGCAATTGAGCATCTTCTGGCACACACATCGCTTCTTTTATATTCACCCCTACTTTATATGGACGGAAGTCTATAAGAGGTTCGTTGTGCAGTGCATAGTATGACATACCATACACCACCGCAAAAGCCAATGCAACTACACTCATCGACGTACGGAATCCTGCTACCGGCTTTATGAAACGTTGCCAAAGGATAAGCACCACTATCATCACACATATGACCACGTTCTTTGCAAATGACTCCCAAGCCCCCATTGGCAGGGCATCACCAAAACAACCGCAATCTGAAACAGCGCCCGTTACTGCCGTATATAACGTGAGTAGCATAAAAGCACCATTGAGCACAAAAAGCGTCCACAGCGTAAACACCTTAAAACGTCCCAGTAGCAACGACAATCCCAGTATAAGTTCCAGTGCTATAAGGGCTATCGACAGATTTTCGGCCATAGGCGACAGGAACGGTACGTTGAGAGCATCTGGAGACAGATAGTCTCCTATCTTGAACGCCAATCCCAGCGGGTCTATAAGCTTTACAAGTGCCGAAAACACAAAGACCACTCCCAGCAGTATTCTTATTACTGTGGTTACAATCTTTTTGCGTGTTCTTTCTACCTGCTCTCTACTCGAGTCCCTACCACTGGCCATTCTCCATCATTTTTATAAGTGCAAATGCCGAATAGTTTACCATATCATAGTAATTGGCATCTATACCTTCAGACACAGTAGTTACACCACCATTATCCTCTATCTGTTTCACGCGAAGTATCTTCTGCAGTATGATATCACACAATGATGATATACGCATATCTCGCCACGCCTCTCCATAGTCGTGATTTTTACACATCATCAGTTCTTTGGACTTCTGGGCATACTTCATATATAGTTCCAATGCTTCACCGGCATTTATATCTGGACGTTCAACAACGCCTTTTTCTATCTGTATAAGAGCCATTATACCGTAATTAAATATACCTATCCATTCGGGGATTTCTCCCTCGTCCACCATCTTGACCGTATTTTCCTGTATCGAGCGTATACGTTGAGCCTTGATGAATATCTGGTCTGTAAGCGATGGCATACGCAATATACGCCACGCAGCACCATAGTCCCCCATTTTACTGAAAAACAGTTTACTACAACGCTCTATCACCTCGTCAAACTCCTCACTGGTACGAGCCAAATCTACCTGTGTTGCCATATTTAATTACTTTTTTTATACCTTTTTTATAGAGCAAATACACTGCTATTTGCACCCCAAATTTATGCATTTTTTTCTATCCTGCCAATATCATTTTAAGGGCAAATAAACATTCACCCATTACATATATTCCAGCTCTTCTATCAGTTCTTCAAATCCACCCAGTGCCACCGCTCCTATAAGGATAATACCTATATACAGTGCAAATACCACTACCCACACTATAATAGACGCCTTTGCCCAGTTGCTGCGGTTTTTATTTCCTGCACCAAACGCCCATACAAACACCATAATGACATTTACCAGTGGTATCATCATTACAACCATCGTGAGCAGCCAATCACCTACACTCATAACCTTTTCGTTGTCATTCACATAGGAATAAAGTGGCATTTGTGGTTGTTGTGAGGCATAAAATTGAGAATTACTCTCTTGGTGAGATTGATACCCCTGTGTGTTTTCTGTGTTCTGTTCCATAGTAATTTTATTTAAGAAACGATTATTATTCTTTTCCTCTCTGTTGCTTTTTTTATCACCTCTTCATCTTCCACCACATTTCCTTTTTTATCTATGACATATTCCTTACCATTATATTTTACAATGGCTATTCCGCCATTAAATAGAGATACTTCATCATATATGCAAGGTATCACTAGATTGCCATCACCATCTATATATCCCCACTTACCATTCTTCTTTACAGGCATCAATCCTTCACTATGCATTCTATACTGTTCATATTGTGAGGTATCCACTCTCATTAAACTTCCTTCAGCAGATATTACATAATCATATTTACCAGATGTGAATTCTTTGGTCAGGAGATTAAACATTACATTCTCTCCTTTATCCAGCACCTCTACATTGGCATCTTTAAGGCTGTGATTAAATATAGCATCATAGTTGGCTTCCAGTATTTCATTGCCATTTATATCTATTATTCCATACTTATTTTTCTTTTTCACCTTATAATATACTCCTTCATACAACACCCCTAAATCATCATACATTATAGGCAATACGACTTTACCTTCCATATCTATTACACCCCATTTGCCATCTTTTTCAACAGCAGCATATCCGTAATAGTAATTTTTATTATTATCATATATGAGAGGCACTACAAGTTTCATCGTAGTATCTATATAGCCACATTTTTCTTCTCTCGATGTTCCTATCTTTCTCACCACAGCTCGTCCAGAATGGAAATCTCCACATGAAGCATACTTAAAGCCCATAAGTAATTTCCCTGTCCTATCCATATATGAAGCATTGTCATTACTCTTAACAACAGACCAACCATCCACATCAACCCGCATCACAGCCATACGCCCATCTTTTAAATTTCCTATATGAGCATAATCATAAGGCCCGTTTATCACATTACCCAGTGAGTCTGTAAGATACTTTTCGCTAGGTTTAACATATCTCAATTGTAGATTTTCCCCTAGTTCAGCCACATATACGCTATCATTATATACCAGAAAATCATTCCTAAAACTCACCTGTGAGAAAACCTCCCCACAGCACACAAAACATATAAATAACAATACCCGTTTCATATATTTAGTTGTTTATCGTTTTCTAAAAGACATCTCTCACTACGGCAGCGATGTTATCAGCTCGGCTCATAGTGTAGAAATGAATAGCAGGAACACCACGTGCTATAAGGGAACGACACTGCTCTTTACACCATTCTATCCCTATCTGTCTCACCTGTGCATTATCACGAGCCGTCTCCACCGCCATAGCCAAATCCTCGGGTATATTGGTGCCGAAAACTTGTGGCAGGACATTCAGTTGAGCTTTGGTAGAGAAAGGTTTAAGCCCTGGTATGATAGGCACACCTATCCCCGCAGCACGACATTTATCTACAAAGTCAAAAAATTTATCATTGTCAAAAAACATCTGTGTAACGATATAGTCTGCCCCAGCATCTACTTTTTCTTTAAGATGTGCTATATCCATCGTCATATTGGGACTTTCGGCGTGTTTTTCGGGGTAACCAGCCACTCCTACACAGAAATCGGTAGGTGTAGGGTGTTCTACCTCACCACTCACATAACGGCCTGCGTTCATATCCTTTATCTGTCTTACCAGACTGCTGGCGTGCAGATGCCCTCCCTCCACAGGGCGGAACGTATGCTCTCCCCTTACATTATCTCCTCTTAATGCCAGCACGTTATCTATACCCAGGAAATTCATCTCTATAAGAGCGTCTTCGGTATCGATGACAGAAAAACCTCCACATATAAGATGTGGCACCACATCTATACCATAACGAGCCTGTATAGCAGCCGATATACCTACCGTACCGGGACGTTTGCGTACGATACGTTTCTCCAGCAGCCCTCCTTCGCGTTCTATGAATTTTACTTCCTCGCGGTGATACGTTACGTTGATATAAGACGGAGCATATTCACGCAATGTATCTATCGTACTATACAGCGTATTTATGGTATCTCCTTTAAGCGGAGGCAATAGTTCAAATGCAAAAAGCGTTTTACCCGACTTAAATTTTTCTGTTATCTTCATATCTATTCATTATTATCATCACTATGCAAAGATGATGATTTTTTTGCTTTTAACATTGAATATGAGCTTTTTTTTATGTAATTTATATATCGCTATTAACCAATGAATTGAACCATGAAACAAACTATGAAAAAACTCATTATGCTATCGGTGATAGCTCTATGTAGCAGTATCTCCTATGCACAGGTAGGACTAGGTGTAAGAGCCGGTGTCAATATGTCTTCTCTACCCACCAAACTGGAATCTTCGGGGGTATCGGTCAAGGCAGATGATATGAGCGGGCTCACTCGTTTTTATGTAGGAGCACTGGTAGATGTGCCATTTACCTGGCGATGGCATATGCAGACAGGTGTGGATTTTTCCTGGCAAGGAGGAAAAGCCAGCGGAGACAAAATGCGTTCCACCCAGATACAGATACCTGCCCTTGCCAAAATGTACGTCATAGAACGTATGCCCATACTGCTGGGTGTCTATGGTAGTTATGCCATATCCAATAAGATAGAAATAGACGGCGAAAAATACTCCCTAGATGATCTGTATCACAAATGGGATTTTGGTATGCAGGCAGGTGTGGCTTATGAATTTGACTTTGGTCTGTTTGCAGAATTCCGTTATATGAGAGGATTCTTAAACCTTGCCAAAAACGAAGCCTCACAAAACGGAGTAAAGATAAAAATGCACAACCAGACATTCCAGGTAGGAGTAGGATTCCGTATGTAAAGACTATTAACTACCATTTCCATTTAAAAAAACACGAGGTTCTCCTCGTGTTTTTTTGTATGTATGACATTTATAATGTACATTTGCACTACATACATCATCTATGCGTCAAAAAACGATAAACATATATAAAAATTACAAACATTTTATAATCTACACCATCATAGGATTCTGGTGTGAGATTATAGATTTTGCTCTTTTTTATTTTTTAGACCATATATGTGGTGTGTATGTGCTATATGCCCACCTTACGAGTGTAAACGTGGGATTGATATGCAGTTTTTTGACCAACACCAAAGTTAATTTCCGCACACCAGACCGTATGTTCCGCCGAGCGGTTTCGTTCTTTACCATCGCTTGGACGGGACTGGCTATGAGTACTATCATCATGTGGTTTATGGTGGAATATATGGAGATAAACGATATGATAAGTAAACTGACGACAATCATTCTGGCCGGCATATTCCAGTACCTGATGAACAAACGTTTTACTTATCGTTCTGCCACACAGAAACAATACATAGACAAAGAATAAATACTAAATAAAAAAAGCGGCAGCCTATGGCTGCCGCTTTTTTATTTTACAGCACACACTATATGCAGGAACGCAATATCTGTGCAGCTATTACACCGTTTACATTACCAGCCTCACCATAGGCAGCACCGCGTTCTGTAAAGCGACGTTCTATCTCACATATAGTTTCTTCTCCTATATTGTTTTCTGTAAGACGTGTAGTAAGTCCCAGTGAGCGGAAGAACTCCTCGGTACGACGTATAGCCTCGTCTATCACCTCGTCTTCGCTACCTGCGTTTATTCCCAACACACGCTGAGCATACTGGAGTATTTTACCACGTTTCTGCTCCCTTAACACTCGCAACGTTCCAGGGAATACTATCGCCAGTGTCTCACCGTGAGTTATGCCGTGCAGTGCCGTAAGTTCGTGCCCTATCATATGTGTTGACCAGTCTTCTGTAACACCCATAGCCACATATCCGTTAAGCCCCATCGTAGCCGTAAGCATAAAGTCTGCCATCAGGTCATAGTTCTTCTTGTCTTTCTTTATAAGTGGAGCTATCTCCATAACGGTAGAAAGAAGTCCCTCTGCCCAACGGTCCATCACACGGCTTTGTGACGTAGTGGTCATATACTGCTCCATAACGTGAACAAAAGTATCTGCCAGACCGCAAGCCACCTGATGTTTTGGCAGCGAATATGTAACCTCTGGGTCTAGGATAGAAAACACCGGATAACGGCTGTAAAAAGCATATTTTTCACGAGTCTCATATCTAGAAATTACAGCTCCGCTGTTCATTTCAGACCCCGTAGCAGGCAGCGTAAGAACCGTCGCCAGTGGCACCGTATCTTTATACGCCCCTCTTTTTACCAGTTCCCAAGCATCTCCATCATATTTTATACCTGCTGCTATCAGTTTGGTGCCGTCTATCGTACTGCCTCCGCCTACCGCCAGCAGGAAGTCTATCTTTTTCTCTTTACCTATGGCTATCGCCTTCTTTAAGGTCTCTATGGCAGGATTTGGTTCTATGCCCCAAAATTCTTCCCACTCTCTACCTTTAAGAGCCTCTACCACTTGGTCATAGACTCCGTTCTTTTTAACACTCCCCCCGCCAAAGGTTATCATTAGACGAGCTTCGCTAGGGATAAGGCTCGCCAGTCTAGCTATCTGCCCACGTCCAAATACCAGACGGGTAGGATTCTGAAATACAAAATTGTTCATCTATCTATCGTTTTGAGTTATTATTCAGCTTCTTCCAATGCCAATGGTATAACCTCGCTCATACGCGACACATAATGGAAGTTAAGACCTTTCAAATAATCTTGGTTTATCTCTTCCACGTCTTTGCGGTTGGCTTCACACAGAATGATATCTGTTATACCAGAACGTTTGGCTGCGAGGATTTTTTCCTTTATACCACCCACAGGCAGCACTTTACCACGCAACGTTATCTCACCCGTCATCGCAATACCACGACGTACACGACGTCCAGTAAGTACCGATACTATAGATGTAAGCATCGTTACACCAGCCGAAGGTCCGTCTTTTGGAGTGGCACCCTCTGGGACGTGTATATGGATATTGGTCTTGGATAGTTCCTCACCATCTATACCAAATTCATCGGCGTGAGACTTGATGTATTGAAGTGCTATCGTTGCCGATTCTTTCATCACCTGCCCTAGGTTACCCGTCATAGACAACTCTCCCTTACCGCTGCAACGTGTAGACTCTATAAAGAGGATATCTCCTCCCACCGCCGTCCAAGCAAGTCCCGTCACCACACCAGGCACCTCTATCTCTTCATATTTATCACTCTCGCGTGGCACACCCAGTATCTTCTGCACATCATCAAATGTAAGAACCGAATTATACTCCTCCTTCATAACAAGACTCTTGGCACAATGGCGTACTATCTGGGCTATCTTTTTATCCAACTGACGCACACCCGATTCACGTGTATAACCATCTATAAGACGTTCCATCACTTCATCACTTATCGTTATAGGGTGTTTTGACATACCGTGTTCTTTGGTCTGTTTTGGCAGTAGATGTCGCTGGGCTATCTGTATCTTTTCCTCCATCGTATAGCCATTTATCTCTATTATCTCCATACGGTCCAGCAGAGCTGGCTGTATCGTGGAAAGATTATTGGCCGTAGCTATAAATAGGATTTTGGACAGGTCATATGGAGATTCCAGGAAATTATCATAGAACGTATTGTTCTGTTCTGGGTCCAATACTTCCAGCATAGCCGATGATGGGTCTCCCTGCATACCTTGAGATAGTTTATCTATCTCGTCCAGTACAAATACAGGATTGGACACACCGGCTTTCTTTATGGACTGTATGATACGTCCAGGCATAGCACCTATGTAAGTCTTGCGATGTCCACGTATTTCGGCTTCATCACGCAACCCACCCAATGATATACGCATATATTTACGTCCTATCGCGTCGGCTATCGAACGTCCCAGCGAAGTCTTACCAACCCCAGGAGGGCCAAACAAACACAATATAGGAGCCTTCATATCTCCTTTTAATTTAAGGACTGCTATGTACTCCAGTATGCGTCGTTTTACATCATCTAGGCCATAGTGGTCTTTATCCAGTATCTTCTGTGCACGTTTAAGGTCAAAACGGTCCTTTGAGTATTCACCCCAAGGAAGGTCCAGCATCAATTCCAGGAAGTTGCGTTGTACAGAATAGTCTGGCGACTGGGGATTCATACGTGTGAGTTTTGCCAGTTCCTTATCAAATGTTTTGGCAATGTCTTCACTCCATTTTTTACTGCGAGATTTTTCACGCATCTCTTCGGCCTCGCTTTCGGCACTACCACCTCCCAATTCTTCGGCGATGGTCTTCATCTGCTGGTGCAGGAAGTATTCGCGTTGTTGCTGGTCCAGGTCTTCGCGTACCTTTGACTGTATATCATTACGCAAGAGAGCCTTTTTAATCTCCATTCCCAGAAGACGTATAGCCATCATACCGCGTTCATATATGTCGTTAATACATAGCAGTTCATACTTTTTGGCAAGCGGTATAGGTGCGTGTGCGGCTATGTAGTTTACTGTCGTTGCCCCACGACGTAGATTATCGGTAGTAAACACAGCCGACATACCTCCTGCTATCTCGTTATTAAGACGATTAAGTGTTTCCTTTATCTCGTCTATCATAGCGTTGAATTCGGGGGTATTTTCATCGTCTGATGTCTCTTTTTCACGTCTGGAATATGTTACACGTATAAATGGTTCATAATCTACCACCATATCTATATCCATACGTCCCTTACCGTGAAGTATAGCCGTATAACTACCATCGGGCATCTTAAATGTTTTAAGCACCTGTGCTACCACACCTGTGCGATATATATCGTCCTGACGTGGGTTTTCGACCTTGGCGTCTATCTGTGCACATACGGCTATCATAGAAGAGTGTTCTACGGCCTCTTCTATAAGTTTTTTACTACTCTCACGGCCTATGCTCACAGGCATTATAACGCCCGGAAATAGCATCATATTTCGCAATGGTAGCAGTGGCAGCACCGATGGGTAATCGGCCTGTTTATCTTGTGTATCGTCCTCCATCACTTCGGTTACTACGGGAATGATTTCGGCATCAGAAGGAAAAATCTGTTCCAATGACAAATTGTCTATTTTCATATTGATGTCAGTTATTATCTAGCTTTTATGTCAAAAATCAGTCATAATGTCATATCATCATCTATCGGGCTCCGAGCAATCCACACATCACAATACTGATAATCAATTACCTAACCCGACACGAGATATTTCACACCTCGACTCACATATATATGTGCAAATCTCGTGCCATTATACACCAACGAGTCAAAAAAGACCGATTTTTACACATTATTTTTCAAATATGCGTACATTTGCAGCGGAAACAATCATAGTAACATTATCAATGGGAGAATTATTCACATTTGCTTTGACGGTATTCGTAGGATTTTTTGCCGTTATGAATCCCCTTACCAAGACTCCTGTCTTTATGAGTCTCACACAAGGTGTAAGTGTGGAAAAACAACACCGTGTAGCCCGCAAGGCTGGTGTGGCTGCATTTATCATTCTGGTGTGCTTTATACTGCTGGGTAAGTATATCTTTTTCCTTTTTGGACTTACAATACCTTCGTTTAAGATTACGGGTGGTGTTATACTATTCTGGGTAGGTTTTGAGATGTTGCAGTCCAAACGCTCTTCTATCCCCAACCCTCGCGAGGTGAATTTTGATGAAAGCATATCTATTTCACCACTTGCCATACCTATCATAAGCGGCCCTGGTGCTATCATCACAGGTATGAACTTTATGGCCGAAGCCGACTGGATACGTATCATCATAGTGGTGGCGATGGCGGCACTTATATGCTATCTTAATTTCCTTGCGTGCTGGTGGAGTGATGTGATAATGCGTTTTATAGGTGAAAACATAATGGTCGCTATCCACAAACTGATGGGTATGGTACTGGCTATCCTTGGCTGTAATATGATACTGGACGGTATAGACGTATTTATGAAAAACGGACTGCTGGGTATAACACTTACATCATAGTTACATATGATATCAAAATAAGAAAGGCTCGCCACTGGCGAGCCTTTTTAATTTAGTATATTTTCCCATCACAACTATTTAAAACTGGCAGCAGGGCCTCCCCGCTTTACTCCTCTTTTCTTTGCTGCTTCAAAGCCCAGAGAGGCTCTGGGGCCAGTATTAAAACCGCCCGTGGTGGCTGCACCACCAAACTTCGCTTTATTAGCCTCGCTACGCTCGTCTAACAAGCTACGGACATGAGGTCTCGGTTGCATTTTGTATGGCTATCCTGCGTACGTTCTTAATGTCAATGGGACGGGTAGCACCTG
>JAFYKQ010000048.1 GCA_017537565.1 Flavobacteriales bacterium | reverse complement strand
TGTATCTCCAGGCCAAACATATTTATACGTTCTCCCGATGCTCTCAGCCCTTCGCTGTATGTTTCCAGATAATCCATCGCACCTCGTATCTTATTTTCGGCAGCACGATAGACATCTGTACGGCTTATGTGCTTGCTCGGCACAAACGATATAGCTTCGCCCAGTGTATCACGAGGATCTGTCTCTACTCCACCGAATATATATTTTTCTGGAAGCAACGACGCCCCCTTCATTCTATCTTCTACCGTTATAGGGAAATGAGCCACCATACTATCCATCACCATACCTACCATCGATGCACGTCTATAAACATCTCTCACACCACACTCTTCACTGTCATAATCCAGCAACGATGAGTCTGTCGGGAAAGTATGCAAATAGTTATTCTGCCCAAACTCCATAGCAAACAGTTTAAGACGGCCTGTATATTTCTCCTGCAATGAATCCAACGCATATCTCAATTGAGATATATTCAACATAGAATGCTTGTCTTTTTCATCTTCCTTTTTAAGGTCGTCCTGACTGAAAGAAGATATATCTACCGGCAATATCTGGTGGTCAAAACTAGACTTGTTTATCACCTGATGTGTACGCTGGGCATAGTTTGTATTTATTTCTTCCTCATACATATGCCCGTCATATAACGATAGCACCATATAACGTTTGTCTGGAGATGTAGATATAGAACCTCTGCGAGCCACTATCACAGACACCGCACCACGATTACGACTCAAATCGTGTATCAAGACATCTTTTATGCTGTCCTTTACATCATCTATAGGTGTTTTTTCCATCACTCGTATAGAGAAATCTCCCACCTGTGTAAAGACACCGTTCTGGAGTTGGAGGGCTGGTTTCTGCTGTACTATGTTATAGAGCATATTTTCAGACTTGAAATTGGCATAAGGTATGACGTGGTTTGAAAACAAGAATGCTCCATATGCCGTAAATACCATAAGAATGATAAGCGAAAGCATTATACGCCATAGTGGCACACCAGCTGTCTTGAAAGCCGTAAGCTCACTGTTTTCAGACAGATTACCAAATGCCATTATAGACGAAAGAAGAATAGACACCGGCAGTGCCATAGGCACCATCGAAGCACTCATATACATCATCAGTTCTACTATGATGATATTATCTATGCCCTTTCCTACTATATCGTCTGCATACAACCACAGTATCTGCAACACAAATATGAGCAACACCACAAAAAACGTTATAACAAACGGTGGCAGGAAAGATTTGAGTATGTATTTATCCAGTATCTTCATCGGCTCTTTTTATACCTTATCAAGGACGCACTATATAATAGCCCATATCCTCATATTTCTTTTCGTCAAACGTAAATTTCTTTTCATCTATACCCTTTGCCCCTCCTATCTCCAGTATCTTTATAACACTGCCCTCACCCTCTTTCATCTTTTCTACAAAAACCCTAGGCATATATGTCACAGCGTCTATCTCTACCTCTACACACATAAGGTTTCTATCCTGGGCCACAGGGTTCAAGACCAACACCCATACATCACCCTTGCGATATGCGGCATAGGGTTTAAAATTCCGCACAAAGATATTCAAAATATCCGACATACTACCCAATGCTTCGCCCTCTGCATCTATATTTTCCACATTTACCTCTTTTACATCATTCATCACGGTATAAATATACTCTCCGTCACACATTCGCTCCATAGCATCGGTAGAGAAAAGATATTTTCCGTCCTTGAAAACAAGACTTGCCCGTCCCTGCATATATGGCGAATCATACTCTATCTGTGCCGTATATGAGTCCATATCTTTTACTCTCTTTACACAGCTATCCATCACACGTGCAGCATCTGGTGTATCCTGCCCCCACGCCACAGGTCTGGACAATAACACACATAACAGCAAAAGATATAGTCCTTTATTTTTCATAGAGATATTATTTTTCTGTACCGTAAAGTATTCTATTGAGTGTCGTTTCATCTTGCACGAGGACTTCTCGAGCCTTAGAGCCATTAAACGGACCTATGATACCCGCACTCTCCAGTTGGTCAACTATACGCCCCGCACGGTTAAAACCTATGGACAGTTTACGCTGTATGACCGATGCCGAGCCTTGTTGCATAGCTACTACCACACGTGCCGCCTCCTCAAATTTTGGGTCGCGTTCATCTATCGATATTATCTCGCCATCTTCACCCGATGAATGTTCAACCTCTGGTAGCAAGAATGCCGAATGATAACCCTTCTGTGCACCTATGAAATCACATATCGCTTCTACTTCTGGAGTATCTACAAACGCACACTGTACGCGTATCATTTCATTTCCTCCGCTGGCGAGCAACATATCTCCCTTACCTATCAATCTATCTGCTCCCGAAGCGTCAAGTATAGTACGTGAATCTATCTTGGAGGTCACGCGGAATGCTATACGTGCCGGGAAATTGGCCTTGATTATACCCGTTATCACATTTACCGATGGACGTTGGGTAGCTATGATAAGATGTATTCCCACCGCACGAGCCAGCTGTGCCAGGCGTGCGATAGGCGTTTCCACTTCCTTACCAGCCGTCATTATAAGGTCTGCAAATTCGTCAACAACCAGCACTATATAAGGCATATATTTGTGTCCTTTGGCAGGATTTAAGCGGCGGGAGATAAATTTGGCATTGTATTCCTTTATGTTACGCACATAGGCTTCCTTGAGCAGGTCATAACGTGCGTCCATCTCGGCACATAGGGAGTTAAGTGTATCTATTACCTTGGACGTGTCTGTGATGATAGCATCACGGCTATCGGGCAGTTTTGCCAGATAGTGACGTTCTATCTTGTTATATAGCGTAAGCTCTACTTTTTTGGGGTCTACAAGTACAAATTTTACTTGTGAAGGGTGCTTTTTATACAGCAGTGAGGTAAGTACAGCATTCAACCCCACCGATTTACCTTGTCCAGTAGCTCCCGCCATAAGCAGGTGAGGCATCTTGGCCAGGTCAAACACCACCGTTTCATTTGATATATTTTTACCTATCGCCACTGGCAGTTCCATCTGTGCAGTCTGGAAATTACGCGACGATATGACAGAATTCATAGAAACGATACTAGGTTCTTTATTGGGGACTTCTATACCTATCGTTCCTCGTCCAGGTATAGGAGCTATGATACGTATTCCCAGTGCCGATAGAGATAGTGCTATATCATCTTCCAGACTCTTGATTTTGGCTATCTTGACACCCGGTGCAGGGATTATCTCATAAAGAGTAACCGTAGGCCCTACCGTAGAATGTATATGAGACACATCTATACCATAGTTTTTAAGCGTATCTACTATACGTTTACGATTGGCAACCACTTCTTCTTTCTCTACATTTATGCCTTCGTTTTCAAAACGACGCAACATAGAAAGCTGTGGGAAACGGAACGAAGACAATTCCAGCGTAGGGTCATATTCTCCCTGTTCCTCTACCAGACGACGTGCCACATCTTCGCTCAGACAACTCTCATCACCAGCCACCGTTAGAGTAAAATCTATACCGTCCTCACCTTCCTCGTGAATAACAGTTCCACCTTTGAGGATTTCTCCATCGTTTTCATCGGCAGGGGCCACATCTTCTTCCTCTTCTTTTCCATAACTATCCTTTACATCATAGTAATCTTCCTCTTCACAGCCATATTCTTCTTCATATGCCTCTTCCTGCAATTCATCTTCTTCTATTATAGTGTCCACATCATCTTCTGTCAATTCTACGCCATCTATACCACTTACCGTGTATATCACGTCTTTTTTATCCTGTGCTTCGGCTATTTTTTCCAGTGCTAGTTTTTCGGCCTCACGGGCTTTCTTTTCCAGCTCTTTTTCCTCTTTTTCACGTGCACGACGGGCTTCGCGTTCGGCAGCGCGCAACATTGCAGCCTCACGACGGTTTTCTCTCCACTGGTTGAGTTTTTCTGGTGTTATACCAAAACGCAATATAACCCACGCCAACGGTAACAAAGCCAAAAGCGGAGCCAATCCCCAACCCAACAATTGATACAGCATCACGTGCAGACGATAACCCCACGCCCCAGAATAAAAACTAGAGAAATAAGCCATCACCACACCTATCCATATCGCCCACATAAGCATCTTGCTTATAAAAAGCGTGATACGTGAGAACGGTTTGTCAAACATCACAATAGCCGCCACAGCATATCCCACCGCCAGCAGGCAGAATACAGATACTCCCAGACGATTCATAAGCAGATGACTCACATAGTATCCCACTACACCAAATACATTTCCATAACTCTCTCCCGATTGTACGTTTTGGTCTCCCGTACCAGTAAACATATATGATATGCAGGCCGCAGTGATAAGCAACAGTATCACAGCGACAGATGCTCCCACTATCACTCTTCCTGCACGCGTATTTATCCAAGGCGTCTGACGTGCCTTACTGGTCTTTTTTGGCGTTTTTTTGGCAGGTGTTTTACCTGTTTTAGTTGTTTTTTTGGTGGCCATAGTCTTTATATGGTGTATTTTATGTTCTTTTATATTAAAAACTGGAAATAGTTCACATTTTATCCTGCGAAGTTAATCAAAAGTCATTAAATTTGCATCTTAAATTTATCAACAGAATAAAATAAATCACACACATATGGAAATCCCTTCTAAATACTCACCAGCCGACATCGAAGACAAATGGTACTCATACTGGATGGAAAAAGGTTATTTTCATTCTACACCAGATGCTCGTACTCCTTACACGATAGTTATCCCTCCGCCAAACGTTACAGGTGTGCTTCATATGGGACATATGATGAACAACACTATACAGGACTTGCTTATACGTCGTGCACGTATGCGTGGGTATAACGCTTGCTGGGTACCTGGCACAGACCACGCCAGTATCGCTACCGAGGCCAAAGTCGTTGCACGTCTTAAAGAACGTGGCATTAAAAAGACAGACCTTACGCGTGAAGAATTCCTTAAACACGCCTGGGACTGGACTCACGAACACGGAGGCATAATACTGGAACAGCTTAAAAAACTGGGAGCTTCGTGTGACTGGGAACGCACCAAATTCACGATGGACGCTCCACTTAGCGAGTCGGTAACAAAAGTATTTGTTGACTTATACCGCAAAGGCCTTATCTACCGCGGATACCGTATGGTAAACTGGGACCCAGAAGCTCTCACAACAGTATCTGACGAAGAAGTGATATATGTAGAACAGCAGGGTAAACTATACTACCTGCGTTATATGATAGAGGGAAGTGATGACTATGTGGTAGTGGCTACGACTCGTCCAGAGACTATATTTGGTGATACGGCTATGTGTATCAACCCAAATGACCCTCGTTATGAGCACATACGTGGTAAACGCGTCATAGTCCCAATAGCAGGACGCAGTATTCCTGTCATAGAGGACGAATATGTAGATTTGGAATTTGGTACTGGCTGCCTGAAAGTCACTCCTGCACACGACGTGAATGACAAGGCATTGGGTGATAAATATCAGCTGGACGTTATAGATATATTTAACGACAATGCGACACTTAACTCATACGGTATGCACTATGATGGCAAGGACCGTTTTGTGGTGCGTGGTGAGATAGAGAAAGAATTGGCAGAAAAAGGCCTACTAGAAAAAGTAGAAAATTACACCAACAAGGTAGGAACATCTGAACGTACCAAAGCTATCATCGAGCCAAAAGTATCACTGCAATGGTTCTTAAAGATGGGTAACCTGGCTCCTACGGCTCTTAAAGCCGTAATGGAAGACACGGTTCATTTTGTGCCAGAAAAATTCAAGAACACATATCGCCACTGGATGGAAAATGCTCACGACTGGAACATATCACGACAGTTGTGGTGGGGACATCGCATACCTGCATACTACTATGGTGAAGGTATGAATGATTTTGTTGTGGCACACGATGACAACGAAGCTCTTTCTTTGGCTCGTGAGAAAACAGGCAACAGCGCTCTTACAGCCAGCGACATACACCAAGACCCCGATGCACTAGACACTTGGTTCTCATCTTGGTTGTGGCCTATATCTGTATTTGACGGCATACGTTATCCAGACAACGAAGAGGTAAAATACTACTACCCTACTTGTGACCTGGTTACCGCTCCAGACATTATGTTCTTCTGGGTGGCACGTATGATAATGGCAGGATATGAATACAGGGGAGAACGTCCATTTGCCAACGTATATTTTACAGGTACGGTACGTGATAAACTGGGACGCAAGATGTCCAAATCGTTGGGTAACTCACCAGACCCTATAAAACTGATGGAAGAATACGGTGCCGACTCGGTACGTCTGGGTATGTTGCTTACGGCTCCTGCTGGTAATGACTTCCCATTTGACACAGACCTATGTAAACAGGGTGCCAATTTCTGCAACAAGATATGGAACGCATATCGATTGGTGGCAGGTATGGAAACTTCAGACGATGTAGAGATTGCAGTTGCTGCACAGAAGGCTGGAGACTGGTTTGACGAGAAGATGGGCGAGGCTATACGTGAGATAGACCATCTGTATGACGAATTCCGTCTTTCAGAAGCTCTTATGGCTACATATCGTCTGGTATGGGACGATTACTGCTCTTGGTATCTGGAAGCGATAAAACCACCGTATGGAAGTCCAGTAGCGACAGCTACACGAGATAGAGCTATAAAACATTTTGAAGATCTATTAAGACTGCTTCACCCTATAATGCCGTTTATCACAGAAGAATTGTGGCAGGCTATACGTCCTCGCAGCGAAAGCGAAGCTCTTATCGTTTCACAGTGGTTCACTCGTGAGGAAGAACCTGCACGTAAGACATTGGACGATTTTGCTTACACGACAGAACTTATAACAGCCATACGTGGTGTGAGAGCCGAAAAAGGTCTATCTCCTAGAGAGACACTAGATGTGATGACTTGCACGGGAGGGGCGATGGTTGTTAATGAGATAGTAGAAAAATTGGCCAATATACGTCCTATATCTATCGTGAAGGAAAAACCCGAAGCTGTGATTTCTATTATGGTACGTACAGACGAATACTTTATACCGGTGGGTGACAAGATAGACGTTGAGGCTGAATTGGCACGTTTAGAAAAAGACTTGGAATATGCACAGGGATTCCTTGCATCGGTACGCAAGAAACTATCCAACGAACGTTTTGTGACATCGGCTCCAGAGGCTGTCGTAAATGCAGAACGCAAGAAAGAAGCCGATGCACTATCCAAAATAGCAACGATAGAACAGGCTATAAAATCTCTCAAATAAATCTTACTGCTCACAGTGGCAGTATAGATTACAATATAGCGGCGGGGAATCCCGCCGCTTTTTTTATAGTCTATTTTTCAAAAAAAATCAAAAAAAAGTAGCACGAGTAATAAAATTATGATGTATTTTTGTAGTTAGCACATAAAGTAGCCATACACTATGATAGTCCACACATACACCGCTGGCTATCAATGAGTAAACTACTTTAATACACTATGTTTTATGTCAAAACTGTATTTGGTACCTACACCTGTAGGAAATATGAAGGATATGACCCCTCGCGGGGTTGAGATATTGCGAGATGCCGACCTTATACTGGCCGAGGATACTCGCACATCGGGACATCTACTCAAAGCACTTGACATATCCACTCCTATGATGTCGTACCATATGTTTAATGAACATAAAACAGTAGCTGGATTCATAGACCGTATAAAAGCAGGACAGACCATCGCCCTTATTACAGATGCAGGCACACCGGGCATATCAGACCCTGGATTTCTCATCACTCGTGAGGCTATAGCTGCGGGAATAAAGGCAGAATGTTTACCTGGAGCAACGGCATTTGTACCGGCACTGGTGGCTTCGGGACTTCCTTGCGAACGTTTTACATTTGAAGGATTCCTACCTGTAAAGAAAGGTCGTGCCACACGTCTGGAAGAATTAAAAGAAGAATGCCGCACGATGATATTCTATGAATCTCCACACAAACTATTACGCACACTGGAAGATTTCACACGCGTATTCCCCAGCCGTGCTATGTGTGCCAGCCGCGAGATAAGCAAGATGTATGAAGAACACGTACGCGGCACGGTAGAAGAAGTCTTGGAGCATTTCCGTGGTCACGCCCCTCGTGGGGAATTTGTACTGGTGGTATCGGGAGCCCAAGCCCCAAAAAAAGAAAAAAAAAGAATAAATAAAGATGAATAAAAGGTGGCGTATCAAAACCCGCCCTTCGGACGAAGAAATAGACGCTCTGTCCTCCGCTCTGAAAATAGACAAGGTTTTGGCACTGCTGCTACTGCAACGCAACATTAAAACGCATGAAGAGGCAAAGGCATTCTTTCACCCTGACCTGAATCGTTTGCATGACCCATTCCTGATGAAGGATATGGACAGAGCAGTAGCACGTGTCGAGCAAGCACTCGATGCTCGCGAAGGCATACTTGTTTATGGAGACTACGACGTAGATGGTACTACGGCCGTAGCGCTTATGTATTCTTTCTTGAGAAAGATACACCCCAACGTCTATTCCTATATACCAGACCGCAATAACGAAGGGTATGGTGTTTCATTCCGCGGTATAGATACCGCACGCGAAAAAAACTGTAAGCTCATCATCGCACTGGACTGTGGAATAAAGGCAGACCGCGAGATAGAGTATGCAGCCAGTCAAGGCATAGATATCATAATATGCGACCATCACCGTCCATCAGATGTACTACCCAAGGCAACGGCCGTACTAGACCCCAAACGCACAGACTGTGCATATCCGTTTAAGGAATTGAGCGGATGTGGCGTGGGGCTTAAACTGATACAGGCCATATGTCGTAGTAAGGGTTGGGACGAAAAGAGCGTGGTGAGCGAATATCTGGACCTGGCGGCTGTGAGCATTGGTGCCGACATTGTTCCAATAGTGGACGAGAACCGAGCATTGGCTTATCACGGGCTTAAAAAACTGAACAATCACCCTTGCCCAGGTATTAAGGCTTTTACTATTTTCTCAAAAAAACGTTTCTTCTCTATTTCAGACGTTATTTTTATTATCGCTCCTCGCATCAATGCGGCGGGACGTATAAACCAAGGCATGCACGCAGTGGACCTTCTTACGGCACAGAATGACGTGGTAGCCAAAGAAATGGCACTGGAGATAGACCGACTGAATGGCGAACGCAAAGAGCTAGATGCAGCGATAACAGAAGAAGCGATGGAGATGCTCAAAGACAAGGTCTTGGACGACGAGTTCTGCATCATAGTTTATAATCCATTGTGGCACAAGGGTGTGATAGGTATCGTGGCGTCGAGACTGGTAGAACAGTTCTATCGTCCTGCTATGGTATTCACACAGACAGACGATGATATGATATCGGCATCGGCACGTAGTATGCACGGGTTTGACATTTATAATGCGATAGAAGAATGTCAAGACATCATAGAGCAGTTTGGCGGGCATAAATATGCGGCTGGTCTTACTATCAAGATGGAAAATTTTGAGGAGTTCCGCCGTCGTATAAACGACATAGCTCGTAGTGCTATCCAACCAGAAATGCGTACACCAGAAGTCGAGATAGATGCAATGATAGACATTCGTGACATCACGCCTAGGTTCTTTAAGACGCTTAAAAAATTTGCTCCGTTTGGCCCAGGAAACAATTCGCCTATATTTATGGCTCGTGGTCTTAAAGACAACGGCTGGGGTAAATCGGTAGGTAAGAACGAACAACATCTAAAGATGACTATCACATCGGTAGATGATTCTACACGCACGTATGATGCGATAGGATTTAATCTGGGAGAAAAGATGGAACTGATAAGCGAAGGCCAACCATTTATGGCTGTTTTCTCGATAGAAGAAAACGAATATATGGGACGCACCAGCATACAGTTACGTATAAAAGATATCAAACCAGAAAGCGAATATGAGGAGATACAGGCTTAGACGAGTCTTTATTCCTTTCTTCCATATAAAAAAACGGCTGCCACAGGCAGCCGTTTTTTATGATTGATTATCACACTAGTAATATCCTTCATCATCTCCATATGATGAAAAGCTGTCATCACCAGCAAATATATCATCACCCTGATAGTCATCATCATATTCATCTTCATAATCAAATGCATCTGGGTCATCTATCTCTTCCATATCTGAATCGCTATAATCTGGGGTATCTCCATAAGAATACACCACACAAGGATACGTTACTCCTACCATAGGTTGATTTATAGCCATCACCTCTACATAGAATGTCTTGATGTTCATAAAATCATAGACATACAGCATACGCTCATGTGTAGCGGTAAGAACCTCTTCTACCTTTAACGAAGCCATCGTTCTCTGGCTTTTATCTCCTTCCGACATATCAAAAAGGCTTATCTCCTCGCCTTGATTCCACTCCTCGTCTGAAAGATAGAACGAAGCCATCTCCTGTCCTTCCAGTGTAAATGCCTGTACTATGGCATTGTGTAGGTCTTCCAGAGTATCTCCACCCTGTATCTCTATATCGCGAAACACGTCTTCGCGTACGTCCAATATAACTCTTAAACGATATATCATATCTTTATTTCTTTGTGATTTACTATGCAAATATAAGCATTATCTCAGTGAGCTGTATATAATTTCCACCCATTTATCTTTATTAACCAATCCCCATTCCAGATGAGCATAATCAACCAGTGGGTCGGCTTTTTTTATAGCTTCCAGACTTTCATCTGCCATTACAAGCTCTTTTACCTTGTCATAGGTCTCCCACAGCAGGCTGTTAAGAGCCTCATATTCTTCCAGTGTATATACACGACCGTGCCCACCTATGATTTTGACATCGGCAGGTAGTGAAGATATTATCTCTCCCTGTGTTTCCAGATACACCGTCACATCTCCTCCCGCATCTGTATCTATATAAGGGAAACGCTCTTCAAAGAGCATATCTCCCACCACAGCTACCTTTTCATCATTCATATACAGCGTCACATCACTACCCGAATGTGCATCACTCCATTCATTCATATTCTCACCCAATGACCACAATTCCATTTTATCTGCCGCCTGTAATTTGTCGATAGTTTTCTGTGTGGCATATATTTTCACTCCACGTTCTGCAAAATAAGCATTTGAACCTGTATGGTCGCTGTGATGATGAGTATTATAAACCGCCTTCACCGGTAGTTGTGTAAAAGTCTTGACGGCTGCCTCTATCGCTTCGCCACTACCTTTATAGCCAGTATCATAGAGCAGCACTCCGTCACCATCTATCACAGCAACCACGTTTACAGACCGATTTACCTCTATCTTATACACCGTCTCACTTACTTTTTCGGCCACTGCACTACTCTGCCCACTCACCACATAGAATGGGAACATCATCACCCAAAACAAAAGTATCTTTTTCATATCTATATTATTTATTTTTATCCAAAAGTTCCAAAAAACGTTCCATAGCCATACCCCTAGAGCCCTTAACCAAAAACGCGTGAGGTGTCAACGGCTCTACAAATGCCGCTGCAAAAGATTCAAACGTAGTATATTTTTCTATGTTTCCTGCATATGTAGTAGTAGATGCAAAATTCTCTCCTACCAGATATACCTTCTCAAAAGGCAGTCCTGCCGTCATATCGGCTATCGCTTGATGTTCTGATGCAGAATAATCTCCCAGTTCAAACATATCCCCCAGTACAGCCACCGCTGGAACCTTTACTGCATTTGCAAAATTACGCACCGAAAGACTCATACTGGTAGGATTGGCATTGTAGGCATCACACATTACGCTGTGAATACCCTTCTCTATCCATTGCGAACGATTATTGGCTGGGACATAGCTGTAAAGAGCTGCCGCTATCTTTTCTTTATCTATCCCAAAATAGACTCCTATGCTCGCCGCAGCTGCCGCATTTATAAAGTTATATTCGCCCGATAGATGTGTCGAGAATGGCACTCCTTCTATTTTTCCAGATACCTGTGGGAGAGATGTCACAAGACGTAACGATACATCGGCTGCGTTTCCCGTAGAAGAGAATGTAAAACGTTTTATACCGCTACCTTTTTCCATCTGCACAGGGTCATCGGCATTGACAAAGGCTACACCTCCATTATTTCTTACATAGTCATACAGTTCGCTCTTGGTACGGATTACCCCCTCTACACCACCGAATCCTTCCAGGTGTGCCCTGCCAAAATTTGTAACATAAGCATAATCTGGGCGAGCTATACTGGAGAGCAATGCTATCTCACCAGGGTGTGAAGCTCCCATCTCCACCACCGCAAAATCGTGATGAGGACGTATAGACAGCAGCGTAAATGGCACTCCTATATGATTATTGAGGTTCCCCTGTGTAGCACACACATTGAACTTGCAGGACAAGACACTGCGTATAAGTTCTTTGGACGTAGTTTTACCATTACTACCAGTAAGAGAAAGGACTGGTATGCCCATCTTTTGACGGTGATAAGAAGCCATCTCTTGCAGAGCCTCAAGCGTATCTTCCACCAGGCAGACATTATCACCATCTTTATATCTACTCTTATCATCTACCACCACTACCGAAGCTCCTTTCTCCAGAGCCATATGTGCATAGTCATTACCGTCAAATTTCTCTCCCTTCAAGGCAAAAAATATCTCACCTCCCTCTATACGTCGACTATCGGTCGTGTAGGCATATCCACCATCGACCCATCTGTCGTATAAAGCCTCTATTTTTTCTCTACTTATCATATATTCATCATACTTATTTTATGAGGCTATAAATATAGTGCATTCTACTTAAAACATCACATTTTTATTCATAAAAAAAGGGGAGCCTCGAGGCACCCCTTTTTTTATAGTATATGATAAATGACTATTCAGAAGTCAATTTTGCATAAATTTCAGCAAATTTCTTTTCGTTTTCGGCGTCACCTACTGTGTTGTAAAGGTTTTCAAGGTTTTTAGCCAAGTGTACGTTATCTGGATTGGCATCAAATCCCTGTTTCATCACCTCAATCATCTTCATTATATTTGCTTCGTTCTGCTTTTTAAGTTCTTCATAACGAGCTTTCTGTTCTTTATTAAGAGTGAATGGCATAGCATTCATTTCGTCAACGATAGCGTTATTTGCCTCACGGTAAAGAGCAGCTATATTGATATAAGCATCTACATATTTAGGGTCAATAGACACAGCCTTACGATAGTTTTCTTCAGCCTTTGCATTATCACCTATTTCAGAATAGATATATCCCATATTGTAGAATATAGTAGCATCTGTAGGGAATTTGGCAGCTGTTTCTGTAAGGATTTCAAGGAATTTGTTATTGTCCTTCAATTCATAGTAAGCCTGACCTTTCATAAGAGGATATTCTTTAACATCTGGATATTTGGCGATAGCCATATCTGCATATTTAAAGAATTCTGTAAAGTCATATGGTTCTGCTTTTTTAGATTCCTGGAATAGGATTTGAAGCAGTGTAGTATAGATTTCTGGTTGTTTGTCTGGAAGAACGCTATCTTTAGGTTCAGAAGCCACTTTAAGTTTTACTTCGGCATCGCGGTCTTTTTTGCTAGCATAAGACTGCATTTTACCAGAAATTGCGTTTTTGGCCATGTAGATAGTTTCTTTACCAGTGTAACCCATATCTATGAGTTTCTTATAGTAAACCGCAGCCGCTGCATAGTCCTGAAGTTGCAACATACATACAGCCGAGTTGTTATATGCAGATGTGTCTGGGCGAGGAGAGCATTGTGCCTGAGCCTCATATGTAGCATCAAAATATTTGGCTGCTGCTGCATACTGACGTGAATTGAAGTTTTCTACAGCTTTACCATAAAGTTTCTGGCTCAAATCTGTAAGTTTGGCTGTAATCTGTGGAGAGTAAGTACGTGCACGGTCTACTATTTTCTGTTTGTCATAACCACCAGAAATCATAGCCTCGTCAAGAGCTTCCTGTGTATCAAATACTTCTACTTTTTTTGTAGAGATATTACGTGCAGAATAGTCTTTACCTTTTTCAAATGCTACTACTTCTGCCAACTGTTTTACAGCATCTGCCACTTTTTCAACATCTTCTCCTGCCAGTTCAAGAGCCGAAGCAGCCTTGATATACATAGCCTGAGCTTTCTGTGCAGAAGTAGCTGCTGGATTTGAAGAAATAACATCTTGTGCTTTCTGGGCAGCAACGATAGCTTCCTGATAATTTTTTGAATCATAAGCTTTCTGTGCCTCAGCCAATTCTGCTTTCTGAGCATAGCCCAAAGAAACAGTCAATGCCAATGCGGCTGTAATTAAATAACGTTTCATCTGTTTATAATGTTTTAATAGTTCTTTTTAAATCTAATTTCATTACATACGGCAAAAGTCGGCATTTTATTTATACTTTCAAAAAATATACCCCACTTTTATGCCTTTTATAACAATTTTATATTTTTTTATTACACAGTTTCTTCCTGTGTAGCCTCACCCGCATCTCCCGAAGGACTTTCCACTTCCTGCACCTCATCGTTTTTATCTTCTTCAGATATCACTTTGGCAACCGAAGCTATATCATCTCCTTCGCGTAGATTTATAAGGCGTACACCCTGTGTAGCACGACCCATCACACGCAAGTCTTCTACACTCATACGTATCGTTATACCGGCACGGGTGACTATCATCAAGTCCTCGTCACCTTTTACCGCCACGATAGATATAAGACGTCCTGTCTTTTCCGTAACAGCTATCGTTTTCACTCCCTTGGCACCGCGGCTCGTCTCACGATATTCGTTAAATTCAGAACGTTTACCATAACCTTTTTCTGAAACCACTAGAACATTTGTATCCTCATCATCTACACATATCATTCCCACAACCTTGTTATCTGGTTCCTCATCTGTGTTAAGATTAACACCTATCACACCAGTAGCCGTACGGCCCATAGGACGCAAATGCTTCTCATCAAAACGCACCGCCTTACCATTGCTCGTGGCAAGCATAATCTTGGATTCACCCGTAGTAAGACAAGCCTCAAGCAACGTATCTCCCTCACGTACATTGATAGCATTTATACCATTTGCACGTGGACGAGAATATGCTTCCAGGGTAGTCTTCTTAATAGTACCACCCGTTGTTACCATCACCACATAATGATTGTTAATGTACTCCTCGTCTTTAAGGTCATCAACCATTATATAAGCACGTATCTTGTCGTCCTGCTCTATATTTATAAGGTTCTGTATCGCACGACCTTTGGCCGTTTTGGCTCCTTCTGGTATCTCATAAACCCTCATCCAATACACCTTACCCTTTTCTGTAAAGAGCAACATATACTGGTGGTTTGTAGCCATAAACAGATGTTCCAGGAAGTCTTCTTCTCGTGTCGTAACACCTCTCTGTCCTACTCCGCCACGGCCCTGCACGCGATATTCTGCCAGACGTGTACGTTTAATATATCCCGCGTGAGATATCGTTACCACCACTTCCTCGTCTGCTATCATATCCTCTATCGAGAAATCACCATCGGCAGCATACTCTATCTCGCTCTTACGTTCATCGCCATAACGCTCCTTTATATCCTCCATCTCTTCTTTTATAAGAGCCATACGCAATGCCTTGTCACTCAACAGAGCCTTGAGGTTTTCTATTCTCTTCTGCACCTCTTCATATTCCCCACGCAATTTCTCCTGCTCCAATCCTGTAAGCTGACGCAAACGCATCTCTACTATAGCACGAGCCTGTATTTCTGTAAGAGAGAATCTCTCTATAAGGCGAGTTTTAGCTTCATCTGTCGATGAAGAAGAACGTATGATACGCACCACCTCGTCTATATTGTCGCTCGCTATGATAAGACCTTCCAGTATATGAGCACGTTCTTCTGCCTTACGCAATTCATAACGACAACGACGTGTTACCACATCGTGACGGTGTTCCACAAAATAATGTATCAAGTCGCGTAAGTTGAGAAGCTGTGGACGTCCATCTACCAGTGCAATGTTATTTACCGAGAATGACGTCTGCAATGCCGTATTTTTATACAGCGAATTAAGAACCACATTTGGCACCGCTTCGCGTTTTATCACATACACTATACGCATACCGCTACGGTCGCTCTCATCACGTATGGTAGAAATTCCCTCTATCTTTTTATCATTTATAAGGTCTACCGTACGCTTAATCATTTCAGATTTATTTACCTGGTATGGTATCTCGGTAACTACTATACAATCTCTACCATCTATCTGTTCTATATTGGCCTTGGCACGCATTATCACACGTCCACGTCCCGTACGGAACGCTTCACGTACACCACTCATACCATATATTATACCTCCCGTAGGGAAATCTGGAGCCTTTACATACTCCATAAGGTCATCTACCGTAGATTCTGGATTATCTATATATGCCTCTATAGCATTTACCACCTCGGTAAGGTTATGAGGAGCCATATTGGTAGCCATACCCACCGCTATACCCGAAGCACCGTTTACCAGCAGGTTTGGGATACGAGTAGGAAGCACCGATGGTTCTTTAAGCGTATCGTCAAAGTTTGGCACCATATCTACCGTGTCCTTGTCTATATCCACCATCATATCTTCGGCGATACGACGCATACG
>JAFYKQ010000047.1 GCA_017537565.1 Flavobacteriales bacterium | reverse complement strand
TCGTTCCAGAGTGCAAAAGCGACACTAGGTAAAGACCTATATTTGGGTGCTTTCTCATATGTGGGTGACGGAGCTGTGATAGGAGATGGTGTTAAAATCTATCCACAGGTATATATAGGCGATGGAGTAACGATAGGTGATGGTACGGTCATCTATGCCGGTGCCAAGATTTATTCTGGTTGTAAGGTGGGACGCAACTGTGTTATTCACGCTGGTGTGGTAATAGGAGCCGATGGCTTTGGTTTTGCTCCACAGATGGACGGCACTTATAAAAAAATCCCACAGACGGGAGGTGTCATCATAGAAGATTGCGTAGAAGTAGGTGCCAATACAGCCATAGACCGTGCTACGATGGGAAATACTGTCATAGGTCGCGGCACAAAACTGGACAACCTTATACAGATAGCACATAACGTATCGGTGGGAGAAAACACGGTAATCGCTTCACAGACAGGCGTAGCTGGTTCGACCAAGATAGGCTCCAGCTGTATGATAGGTGGCCAGGTAGGATTTGCAGGACATATAACGGTGGGAGACCGTGTACAGATAGCTGCACAGAGCGGTATTATATCTGACGTGAAAGACGATGCCGGCATAATGGGTGCTCCTGCTTTTGACCACAAGGAATATGTCAAGTCTTATGTTTACTTCCGTCGTCTTCCTCAACTATCCAAGAAAATAGACGAGATAAATAAAAAACTCAAAGAATTAGACAAATGAACCAGAAACAAAAAACCATAGCTCGTGAGATAAAAATATCGGGCATAGGTCTTCACACAGGAAAAGAGGTGAGCCTGACGTTCAAACCTGCTCCTGTAGATAATGGATACACATTTGTACGTATAGACCTGGAAGGTCGCCCGGTGATAGAAGCAGACCCAAATCTAGTATGCTCTACCTCTCGTGGTACTACACTGGAAAAACGCGGTGTCAAGGTTTTCACGACAGAACACACACTGGCTGCTGCATATGGTTGTGATATAGACAACCTCATCATAGAGATGGACGCTCCAGAACCTCCTATTATGGACGGTAGTGCCAAATACTTTATAGAAGCACTGCTGGAAGCAGGTGTAGTAGAACAGGACGCTCCTCGCCACGAATATGTGATTAAGGACGTTATCACATATACAGACCCTGCGACGGGTAGCGAGATAATAGCTATGCCAGCAGATGATTTCCAGATAACGACAATGGTGGACTTTGGAACCAAAGGACTTGGCACACAGAACGCTTCGATAAAGGATATCTCTCAGTTCCGCGAGGAGATAGCTTCATCGCGTACGTTCTGTTTCCTACACGAACTGGAACAACTACTGGAACACGGTCTTATAAAAGGCGGTGACCTTACAAATGCCATAGTATATGTAGATAAGGAAATATCTGAAAGTACTATGAATCACCTTAAAAAGGTGTTCAATAGAGATAATGTATCGGTAAAACCAAACGGTGTACTTGATAACCTAACGCTGCACTACCCCAACGAAGCTGCACGTCACAAACTACTGGACGTGATAGGCGACTTGGCATTGGTGGGACGTCGCATACGCGGTAAAATTATAGCCAATAAACCAGGACATTTTACCAATACACAGTTTGCCAAAAAATTGGCAAAAATCATACACACAGAAGAACGTTCTATGATACCAAAATTTGACATCTATCAAAAACCACTGATGGATATCAATGACATAATGAAAGTTCTTCCTCATCGTCCTCCATTTTTGTTGATAGACAAGATTTTGGAATTGTCTGACACACACGTGGTAGGTCTTAAAAACGCAACGATGAACGAGCCTTTCTTTGAAGGACATTTCCCAGGAGCTCCTGTTATGCCAGGAGTATTGCAGATAGAGGCTATGGCACAGTGCGGTGGTATTTTGGCATTGAGAAGCGTTCCAGACCCTGAAAACTACTTGACATTCTTTATGAAGATAGAAAATGCCAAGTTCAAAAACCAGGTAGTACCGGGAGATACTCTTATATTCAGTTTGAAATTGGTAGCTCCTATACGTCGTGGCATATGCCATATGGAAGGAATAATATATGCAAATAATAAAATAGTATGTGAAGCATCTCTTATGGCTATGCTTAAACGCAAAGATGATGCTACAGTTCTATAACAATTAACACACACAACACATTTATGAATCAACCATTAGCATACATTCACCCCAATGCCAAGATAGCAGAAGATGTTATCATTGAGCCATTCACGACAATCGCTGGCGATGTTGAGATAGGTTCTGGTACGTGGATAGGTCCCAATGTTACTATTATGGACGGTGCTCGCATAGGAAAAAACTGCAAAATTTACCCAGGTGCTGTGATAGCGGGCGAACCACAAGACCTCAAATTTGAAGGAGAAAAAACGACTTGTATTATAGGTGATAATACCACTATCCGCGAATGCGTTACAGTAAACCGCGGAACAAATGCTTCGGGCTCTACTATAGTGGGCAGCAATTGTTTACTTATGGGTACGGTTCACATAGCACACGATTGCCGTTTGGGAGACAATATAGTCATTGCCAACGGTTGTGGCATATCTGGTCACTGTGAAATAGATGACTATGCTGTGATAGGTGGTATGACTGGAATGCACCAATTTGTAAGAGTGGGAGCTCACGCTATGGTGGCAGGAGGTTCGATGGTAAGAAAGGACGTTCCTCCATACGTTTTGGCGGGTAAAGAACCTCTGTCTTACATAGGTATAAATTCTACGGGATTGCGTCGTCGAGGTTTCAGTTCAGACACGATACACGCTATACAGGACATATACCGTATCATCTACCAGGGAGATATGAACATCACGCAGGCTATCAATCATATTGAGGCAGAATTTGAACCTGGAGCTGAAAGAGATGCTATCATAGAATTTGTACGTTCATCTTCCAGAGGATTGATGAGAGGATTTCACGATTAAGAATTAAATAAATATTAACAAAACATAAAAATAAAACAATATGGCAACTTCCAACGATATCAAAAACGGATTGTGCATAAAATTCAACTACGACATCTATAAAGTAGTAGAATTCCAACACGTTAAACCTGGTAAAGGTGCAGCTTTTGTACGTACAAAAATGAAAAGCCTTTCTACGGGCCGTATCCTAGAAAACACTTTCCCAGCAGGGCACAAGATTGAACCTGTACGTATAGAAAACCGTAAATATCAGTTCTTGTACAATGACGGTCAGGAATATCACTTTATGAACAACGAAGACTTTGATGAGCTTACACTTCAGAAAGATATGATAAACGCTCCACAGTTCTTGCGTGACGGTGATATGGTAGATGTGGTTTACAACGCCGAAGACCACACTCCTATGTCTTGTGAGCTTCCTGCCAACGTGGTTCTTACAGTTACATTTACAGAACCAGGTGAAAAAGGAAACACTGCTACAAACACTCTTAAACCTGCAACGGTTGAAACTGGTGCCGAAGTACGTGTACCTCTATTCATCAACGAAGGTGACAAGATACGTGTAGATACAGAATCTGGTGCTTATCTAGAACGCGTTAAAGAATAATCTTTTACAAACACATAAAAAAACGCCCGACACAGTCGGGCGTTTTTTTATGTCTTATATCTATCTTTTTAATTCCTCTGCCATAAAAGCAGCCGTATAACCTTTATTTGCTTTTACTATATCTTCAGGTGTTCCCTCGGCAACGATATAACCGCCTTCGCTACCACCTTCAGGCCCCATATCTATTATGTGGTCGGCTAGTTTTATGACGTCCATATTGTGTTCTATAACCAGAACCGTATTGCCTCTCTCTACCAGTTTTTCGAGTATTCCCATCAGCACACGTATATCTTCAAAATGCAGCCCTGTAGTAGGTTCGTCCAGTATGTAGAACGTGTTTCCTGTATCTTTTTTGGATAATTCGGCAGCCAATTTAACACGTTGGGCTTCTCCTCCCGACAGTGTAGTACTACTCTGTCCCAATGTGAGATAACCCAACCCTACGTCTTGAAGAGTCTTGATTTTGCGATATATAGTAGGTATCGCCTCAAAGAACACTACCGCCTCGTCTATGCTCATATCCAGGACATCTGATATAGACTTACCGCGATATCTTACCTCTAGCGTTTCTCTGTTATAACGCTTGCCTGCACATACCGGACACATCACGTGAACATCTGGCAGGAAATTCATCTCTATCACCTTCACTCCTGCTCCCTGACATTCTTCACAACGTCCACCTTTCACATTAAACGAAAATCTCCCTGTCTTATACCCTCTTATCTGTGCTTCGGGCAGCGATGCATACAATGCTCTTATATCTGAAAACACACCTATGTATGTAGCAGCATTGGAACGGGGTGTACGTCCTATAGGTGATTGGTCTATCGCTATGACCTTGTCTATATTGTCAAGTCCATTTATAGCCTCATACGCCAATGGCTTTTTAAGAGCATTAAAGAAATGTGTATTGAGTATAGGATAGAGAGTATCGTTTATAAGCGTACTCTTTCCACTACCCGATACCCCTGTTACACATATAAGTTTCCCCAGAGGAAAATCAACAGTTATATTTTTAAGGTTATTACCCCTCGCCCCTACCAGTGTAAGTGTACGTCCATTACCCTCGCGAGTCTTCACAGGGATTTCTATACGTTTTACTCCGTTTATATAATCGGCCGTAAGGGTATGAGCCTCTTTGAGTTCATATGGTGTACCACTCCATACTATCTCTCCGCCGCCATAACCAGCCCCAGGACCTATATCTACGATATAATCGGCAGCCAACATCATATCTCGGTCGTGTTCCACCACTATGACACTGTTACCCGCATCACGCAAACGCGAAAGCGACGTTATAAGTTTCTGGTTATCTCGCTGATGAAGACCTATCGATGGCTCGTCCAATATGTACAGCACATTTACCAGTTGTGAACCTATCTGTGTAGCGAGTCTTATACGTTGACTCTCTCCTCCCGAAAGCGTCTTACTGCCTCGCGAAAGCGAAAGATAACCCAATCCTACGTCCAGCAAGAACTGTGTACGAGTAGATAGTTCCTTAAATATCTCAACCGATATTTTCTTCTGTTTATCACTCATCGTCTCATAAGCCTCATCATACCACGCTGGTAGTTCATCCAGTGCCATATCGGCTACCTGTGTGATATCTTTTCCTGCTATATGAAAACAACGAGATTCGTTTTTAAGACGAGTACCTCCACAGGCTGGACACACCGTCTCGTTCATAAACTCACGAGCCCAACGCGACAATGTTTTACTTTCTGTGTCTTCGGCCTGTGAACGTATAAACTGCACTATCCCCTCAAAGTCTATCTCATAACTACACGTTACACCCACATCTTCTATAAGACGAGAAAAACTATCCTGTCCTCCATAGAGCAGTACACTCATCGCTTCATCTGGAATATCCTCTATGGGGGTATCCAGCGTAAAATTATAACGTCGTGCTATGGTCTCAACCTGCTGGAATATCCACGTTTTTTTATACACACCCAACGGGACTATACCTCCTGCACGTATGCTCATCTTCCTGTCGGGTATTACTTTTTCCATATCTATGAGCAGCACTTCACCCAGTCCCGAACATTCACTACACGCTCCCTTTGGGGAGTTAAACGAGAAAGTATTCGGTTCTGGCAGCGGATATGACACACCAGTAGAAGGACACATAAGTGCTCGCGAAAAATATCTCAATTCTCCCGTTTCAACGTCCTGCACCATAAGCGTACCTTCACCACGATACATAGCGGCCTTGATAGCTTCGCCCAGGCGAGCAGTATCACATTCGGGTGAGGCTATGCGGTCTATCACAATTTCTATATCGTGCGTCTTGTAACGGTCCAGACGCATACCTAGTGTCAAATCCTGTATCTCTCCATCTACCCTTACCTTCAGGAAACCCATCTTGGCTATGCTTTCAAACAACTCTCTATAATGCCCCTTGCGTGAGCGTATAACTGGCGCCAAGACCGTTATCTTACGCCCTGTATAATCCCTCGCTATGATATCCTGTATCTGTTCATCGGTGTAGCTTACCATTCTCTCTCCCGTGGCAGGAGAATAGGCATCGGCTGCACGGGCATATAACAATCGCAAGAAATCATAAATTTCGGTAATAGTACCCACCGTAGAACGCGGATTCTTGCCCGTAGTCTTCTGTTCTATGGATATAACGGGAGAAAGTCCCTCTACCTTGTCCACATCTGGACGCTGCATACCCCCCAAAAACTGACGTGCATACGACGAAAATGTCTCTACATATCGTCGCTGTCCCTCGGCATATATGGTATCAAACGCCAACGAAGACTTACCACTACCCGAAAGCCCTGTTATCACCACCAGGCGGTCTCGTGGGATAGTGAGAGAAACGTCCTTTAAGTTGTGTTCTCTGGCTCCGTAAACGTCTATGGTAGGGATAGTCTTTTTCATTATTGTATAGTGGTAATTTTACTTGCTACTCTTTTTTTGCAAAATCTGAAAGTATAACAATAGAGCGGTCCTTGGCCAGATAGTTCTTTTGGTCTACAAGAAGTGTATTGCAGAAGTTCTCTCCCTGGTCCAGATATGTATCTGCCACCAGATGCCACTGCCCAAACATAGTCTTTGGCAGTTCAAAATCCAAATCTTCCCAATACATATTAAATATCACATACAAGTGCTCTCCCAGCGTAGGGTGTACCATCTCCATTCCCAGTGTATGAGATGTTGGGCTCCAGTCTGCCTGACTTTGATTTATACCGTGCCACACTATGTATGGCTGTTCCATATCCACACCCACTTTTATACGATTACTCAATCCAAAAAGTTTAAGCGAATGTGTGTATTTTATAAGCCCCCTTAAATAATCCAACGTATCTCTATGACGTTCTACATCGTCCCAATTAAACCAAGACGTCTCGTTATTCTGGCAGTATGCATTGTTATTTCCTCCCTGTGTGCGACATACCTCATCTCCCATATTGAGCATAGGAGTACCCTGTGTAAAGAACATCATAGTCATAAAGTTACGCACCTGACGACTACGTATAGCATTTATATGAGGGTCATCACTAGGTCCTTCCTCGCCATAGTTATAACTGTAATTTTCATTAAGGCCATCGCGATTATCTTCGCCGTTTTCCTCATTGTGTTTATGGTCATAACTCACCAAGTCTCCCATCGTAAAACCATCGTGACACGATATGAAATGGATACTTTGGTTTATATCTTGGTGAGGGTTTGAGTAAATATCGGGCGAGCCAAGCACTCGAGCGGCGAGTTTTGGCACCATTCCTTCATCTCCTCTCACAAAACGGCGTATATCATCACGATATGCTCCGTTCCATTCTGCCCAACGCGTATCCCCGTTACGACCCGCAAAAAATCCCAACTGATAAAGCCCCGCAGCGTCCCAAGCCTCGGCTATCAGTTTGGTGTCTGAAAGACAAGGGTCGGCCTCTATTGAACCAACAGCAGGCGAATTTACCAGCACCGCACCATCTGTACCACGCGTAAGAATAGACGCCAAGTCAAAACGGAAACCATCTATATGCATCTCCTCCACCCAATAACGCAATGACTCTCTCATCAGTCGTCTTACAACAGGGTGAGATACGTTAAGCGTATTTCCACAGCCCGTATAATTAAGGAAAGCATTGTCGTGGCATTTATCCAGCATATAATATGTATCTGCTCCCTGACCTTTGAGATTGAGCCAAGGTCCCACTTGTCCAGATTCGGCAGTGTGATTATACACCACGTCCAGTATGACCTCTATCCCAGCAGCGTGCAGAGCCTTTACCATATCCTTAAACTCACGAATGGTAGTCATAGGGTCATCGGTAGTGCCATACTCCCAGTGAGGTGCAAAAAAACTAACAGGTGAATAACCCCAGTAGTTTCTCAGTCCCAACGGAGCGTCTTGTGGGTCAAAAGCATACACAGGCATAAGTTCTACCGTTGTTATTCCTATCTCTTTAAGATATGGGATTTTATCTATCACACCCAGGAATTTACCACGACGCGTTTCTTCTACACCAGAATTGGGATTGGCAGTAAAGCCTCCCACGTGCATCTCATATATCACAGACGTAGAAAGAGAACGACGAAGCGGTTTATCTCCCTCCCAGTCATATTCATCATTTCCTATTACAACACTCTTAAATGCCGTAGCAGTATTATCTATACCATAGATAGATGCATCACCTCGCTGATATTTGGAGCCATATAGGCCTTTGGAAAAAGGGTCTGAAAGCAGTTTACTACCATCAAAATAAAGCCCTCGTGATGGAGCATATTCACCATATATCTTATATCCATAGTAAAGACCTGCCGTAGCACCGTGTACCATTACGTGCCAGTAGTGATATGAACGGTTTTCTTGTGGGTCCAGACGAATGACTTGATATGGGACAACATCATCTTTACGGTGAAAGAGCCACAGTTCTACCGCCTGTGCATAATGAGAATAAATAGAAAAGTTTACACCATCTGGTGTGATACTCGCTCCCAACGGAGCCGCTTTACCTGCACTTATGGAGTGTTGCACGTCTTTATCGCAATGTGATACCTGTGATTTCTTATGACTCATAAATCGCTTCCTGGTGTGTGGTAATGGTTTTATTATCTGTTTAATATGAACTGATGTCTATTATAAAAACAGGATGTCTATACTTGTTCTTCGGCGTGGTATGAGGAGCGTACCAATGGTCCACTCTGAACAAAGAGAAATCCCATCTTTCGTGCCAACGAACCATAATATGCAAATTTATCGGGATGTACATATTCCTCTACCATCAGGTGAGCACGCGTAGGTTGAAGATACTGGCCTATGGTTATAACATCTACTCCCACAGCACGCATATCCTCCATCGTTGTGATGATTTCTTCTTCGGTCTCGCCCAGTCCCAGCATTATGCCCGATTTGGTACGACGACTGCCCATCTCTTTCATAAGACGCAATACTTCCAGTGAACGACGGTATTTGGCCTGTACCCTTACGTGAGGGGTAAGTCGTTCTACCGTTTCTACATTATGTGATATAATATCTGGAGCGGCTTCAACCACAGTACGAATGTCTTTTTCCACACCTTTGAAATCTGGGACAAGGACTTCGATAGTTGTATCTGGACATACAGTACGCACTGTACGTATGACATTTGCCCATACAGATGCTCCACCATCTGGCAAGTCATCTCTATCTACCGATGTTATAACAGCGTGACGCAACTTCATTTCTTTTATCGAGAGTGCCACTTTCTGTGCCTCTAGTGGGTCAATAGGTAGAGGACGTCCTGTTTTCACATTACAGAAACGACAGGAACGCGTACATATATCACCCATTATCATAAACGTGGCTGTCCCAGCCCTGAAACACTCACCTATATTGGGACAAGAGCCACTACGACATATAGTATGCAGGCCTCTCTCTCCTAATGTCTGACTTACAGCACCGTATGACTCTCCACCGCTCATACGCACTTTGAGCCATTCGGGTTTTCTCAATCGTCCGCTGGCCGTTCTTGTTTCTTTATTTTCCTTATCTATCATTATAGTTATTTTGCAGTTTCAAATGTATGAAAAATTATGCTTTAATTCCATTTCTTCCCAAAAAACATTGATATATAAAATGCATTGTAAAGACTATAATTTTTGGCTGGGGCTTTCATAATTTTCACATCGGTAAAATAATAATCTATAACCGCTCCTATCTCTAGAGTCAATATACGGGCTTCACGCATAGAATAGTCAAAGTTTATCCCAGCTTTAAGATATACCCCGGGGTGAAAATTGATGCGGTCCAGTCCATTAAAGAACCAAGTGCCACCCATTATGCTGCTCTGAGGGTATTTATCGGGATCATAACGCCGTTTTACTATACCATCATCATCTGCCACATAGAGGTATACAGGTTTAAGAAGTGCCAATGAAAGCCCTGCTGCCACATAGGCATTTATCTCTACGGCTCCCATATCTACCCTGTCGGCTATTTCTTTATTAAGACCATAGCCTGCACGTAAGTTTATGTGTGTGTTTATCTTTCCAGAGCAGTAGGGCATTCCTCCCAGATACACACCGCTACGCACATTGACTTCCTTGGGGTGGCGTATAAGGGATAGGTCTATCTCATAACCGTGCTCATAGAAAGCACTACGTGTATGCTGACGCCGGAACGAAGCTTGATAACCGTGTGTGAGATATGAAAGTCCTCCACTGGCATATTTGGTATAAATTATCTCACGGTTATCCACCCCTGCATCTATCGATGGTAGATAGTCATCTTCTAGGCTCTGTGCAGTGAGAGATACATAGAATAACGACAGATTAAAAAAAAGCAAAAGACATCTCATAATCGCATTTTTAATGCATAAAAGCACGATTATAAATATATCAAAAGACTGTGGTAAATTGCCCTGTGTAAAAAAGATATAACGTTATTCTACATCGCGGCACAACATCTTGCGGGCTCTCATAAGTATAACTTTTACATTGGAGAGTGAAATATCCATACGTGCCGATATTTCATTTACAGACATTTCTTCTATATAGTAAAGCCGCATCACTTCTCGGTAACGTGGTTGCAGCCTTTCCAACGACATTCTCATCTGCTCCACCGATTGTTTTTCTATCATACGGCTTTCGGGAGTTTCATCTCCCACCATATCTGCATCATATTCCAAATCTTCCAGTATTTTTTCTGAAAAAAGAGTCATAAGATGTGAGTTCTTACGCATAAAGTCCACATAGTTATTGCGGGCTATATACAACAACCAAGTCTTAAAACTATACTGCGAGTCATAGGTAGATAATTTTTCAAATGCCTTGGAAAAAGTTTCTATGCATAGGTCTTCGGCGTCCTCATCACATATATTTTTACTGGACAAAAAAGCATAGACTTCTCCCCAATACATTCCAAGCAGAGCTGCAAATGCACTCTGCTCTCCACCCAAAGCCCTATTTATAAGCACCGTTTCTTTTACTTCCATCTAGCAGGTATTCTTATATATGCTATCATACGCATAATGATATTCATAGGCAGCAAAAAAACATCTGTAAGAGGAGATATAGCCACCATCTTGTTTACCTTTATCACCCCAGCTGTAAGATAATACACCCCACTGATAAAAATCACCGTAAAAGCCATCATCGCCCAATACAACCAATTATCATACATCACTACTGCACCCCATATCACCACACATAGGAAAAACAACCTTATCACTGGATTTACAACCACCGCCGCACGATACCAATTGCTCATAATACGCCACATAGCAACACGTCTTACACTCTTTTCCCACAGAGTCTTAAAGCCTGCCACACTGGCACGTTCCACCATGGTCTCTACTCCACACATCACCCTCACGCTATCTCTCGTCTTTCCCTGTAAAAGAAACGAAGCCTCACCGCTTGGCACACGCATATTATTCATATATGCTCCTCCCGATAGGAAATCACTTTTAAGGAACGAAAAATTGGAAGATTGTGCCGCAAATGGACGCCCTATCACCGCACACGATATAGCCCACACTCGTCCCGAATACCCTACCAGCATATCCCACCAAGCACCTAAACCCTTTATCATACGCGTCTTACACTGCCCTATGACATAGCGTTTATCTCCTACCTCTCTCATAAAAGACGTGAGATAAGAATTTGAACAGGGACGGTCTGCTACGTCCAGTATCACTATACGTTCATAACTGGCCGCCTTTACCCCCATCGATATAGAAAACTTCTTCCCTGGCCAAGGATATGGTGTATCCTCTCTCACATATACCGTCTTTATAAGCGAAGAGTAGTTCTTCTGCACCGTAGATAGAAAATGTGCCGTACCATCACTACTGCGGTCATCTACCACTATCACTTCATATCTGGGATAGTCCTGTGCTATAAGTGCTGGTATTATATTACGTAATTCATCTATATCATTACGAGCGACAACTATCACAGAAACGCCCTCTGCCGTATTATCTTTTACAGAAGATTTTCTTTTACCATATACCGCTATAAGCATAAACACCCCCATAGCCAACATCGCTATGACTGCCATCACATACAGCGTCCAGAAAATAACAACCCCCATTTCCATCATTCAACCTTTCCTCCCACCGCACAACGTGCCAAAAAATCACTGTTTATTATATTTACTTCGGGAGATATCTCAACCCCATATTTTTCCTTTACATCACGGCATATATCTTGACATAGCATCAAGACATCTTTTCCCGTACCACCACCATAATGCACCAGTACCAATGCCTGATTTTGGTGGACACCTACACACCCACGACGATAGCCTTTCCAGCCTGCGCGGTCTATAAGATAAGCCGCCGGTATCTTCTTCCAATGCTCATCATTTGCTCCCTCTACATCATAGGAAGGCATATCATTATGTTTTTCTATAAGCGTCTCATACAACTGGCGAGATATGACAGGATTCTTAAAGAAAGAACCACAATTTCCCACCTGTGAGGGTTCTGGAAGTTTACTACGGCGTATAAATGTTACAACATCGGCAACATCGGCAACCGTAGGGTTTTCTATGCCTCGTTTTTCCAGTTCGGCTCTTATATTTCCATAATCCAGATGCAGTTTATATCCTTCTGTACTATGCAGACGGAAAAGAACAGACATTATCACGTAACGCCCCCTTGCCGAGTTTTTGAATATACTCTCTCGATAGCCAAATTCACATTCGCTAGCAGCTATCACACGACGTTCCCCACTCGATATATCTATAACCTCTACACTCTCTATCACACAACGAGCCTCCACACCATAAGCTCCTATATTCTGCACTGGCGACGAGCCTACCTTGCCCGGTATGTATGCCAGGTTTTCCATACCAGCATACCCATTCTCTATACTCCACATCACCGTCTCGTGCCAATCCTCTCCCGCTGCCACTCTCACAAGTGTATCACTACCATCACGTCCCTCTACCTCTATTCCTCGTGTATCCATATGAAGCACCACAGCGTGCAAATCCTCGACTATAAGCATATTACTACCTCCCGATAGCACCAATAGCGGCAATTTTTTCTCACACGATAGTTCTATGGCTCGCATCACATCGTCTTCACTGGTGGCTCTCACATAATAGTCTGCCACGGCACTCATTCCAAAGGTATTAAGACCGTAAAGATTTTTGTTCTTTTCCATAATACTCATCATTATATCTCATAATACTAGCAATCGGGGTGGTTAACTGGCACCTGTGCTGCCAATCCTCCCAATGCCGTTTCTTTATACTTGGTATTCATATCCAGTGCCGTCTCCCACATAGTCTTTATCACGCTATCCAGCGACACCACAGGCACCGATGGGTCATTATTAAGCGCCCAACCGGCAGCCGTTATCGCCTTGATGGCACCCATAGAGTTACGCTCTATGCACGGCACCTGCACAAGACCTCCCACTGGGTCACACGTAAGCCCCAGATGATGTTCCATCGTTATTTCGGCTGCTGCCAGACACTGCTGTGGCAGACCTCCCATAAGATGACACAATCCTGCTGCCGCCATAGCCGATGACACACCTATCTCGGCTTGGCAACCACCCTGTGCGGCCGATATAGTAGCCTCTTTCTTAAATATAGAACCTATCTCACCACATACCAATAGATATTCTATTATGTGGTCATCTGTCGCTTTGGGATTTACAAATGATAGATAATAAAGCAGTACGGCAGGTATCACACCCGACGAACCATTGGTAGGAGCGGTAACTATACGTCCCAGCGAAGCATTAACTTCGTTTACCGCTATGGCAAACGTACTCACCCAGGTAAACACGTTTTTGGCATCGGCCTGCACGTGACGTAATTCACGAGCCCACTCGCGGTGGTCATTATATATAAGATATGGCTTGATACGGCCATAAACATATGCCGCACGGCGTTTTACACGCAATCCTCCGGGCAGTTCTCCCAGTGTATGACACCCCGTATATATACTCTGCAACATCACGTCCCATATACCCAACAGTTTTTCTCGTATCTCTGGCACGCTTCTTATCGTTTTTTCATTCTCCAGCACTACATCGGCAATAGAGCACTTTTCCCTCTTGGTATATGACAGTAGTTCATCTGCTTTCTGTATAGGATATGGGAATTTTTTCACATCCACACCTTCACCCACGTGAGGCATCTCTCCCTCCTGCACCACAAATCCTCCTCCTATCGAGTAATACGTCTCACTATCCAGTTCCTTACCGTCTTTATCACTTGCCACAAATGTTATACCATTTGAATGGAAAGGCAGGAATGTCTTTTCAAACACTATGTCTTGCAATGGACAGAATGTAATGTCTCTCTCTCCCCCCAATGTCATACAGCCCGACTGCTCTATGTAAGACACCATAGGACGTATGTCTTCGGGAGGAATGACTTCGGGGTCGGCACCACACAATCCCAGTATAACAGCCAGGTCTGTATAGTGTCCACGACCTGTAAGAGACAGCGAACCATATAACGTTACACTCACTCTATCTACTTTTTCAAACAATTCTTTCTCTCGTAGTGTAGATAAAAATCTGCCGGCCGCTCTCCAAGGCCCCAGAGTATGAGAAGACGAAGGGCCTATGCCCACCTTCAATATATCAAAAACACTTATCTGTTCCATCGTTTTATAGTTTAAGTTCTTATTCTATTCTTTTTCTCCCAAATTTTGCCATAGCACAGCATCTGATTGTGGATAGGGAGCCGTTATCGATACCTTCTCTCCACTCACCGGGTGAATGAACTCCACACGGCGTGCGTGAAGCGAGATACCTCCGTCATCATTGCTACGTGGAGAGCCGTATTTAAGGTCGCCCTTTATAGGCAGTCCAAGACTTGCAAAATGACATCTTATCTGGTGATGGCGTCCTGTTTCCAGTGTCACGTCCACCGCCATATATTTATCTCCTCGCCCTATGACCCTGTAATGAGTTATAGCTCGTTTGGCCGTAGCATTAGGAGGCGTGGCATAACACCGTGAACGATTAAGACGACCGTCCTTTATCATATACCCCACCAGCGTATCGCTCTCTTTTATATCCCCCAGCGGCACTATCGCGTGATATGTCTTGTGCACCCCTCCCAGACGGAACAATTCGGCCATACGTGAGAGTCCTTTGGACGTTTTGGCAAATATCACCGCCCCCGTAGTAGGACGGTCTATACGATGCACCAGCCCACAGAAAACATTTCCCGGTTTGGAGTATTTTTCCTTGAGATAGTCCTTCACTATGTCCACCAGTGGCACATCTCCCGTCTTATCCCCCTGCACTATATCTCCCGCACGTTTATTGACCACTATGATATGGTTGTCTTCATAGATGACCTGTATGTTATCCTTGGTAGTACGCATAGAGTTATAACTCGTTAAAATATTTCTTTCTGAACATAAAATGTGAGAACACTACGCTTTCTGTATGATAGTAACGACGTGTCTTGACAGGCGTCTGTTTTCTCTTCTTCCACATCTTTCTAAATCCAGCATAAAAAGACCAATGTGCCCTTACCAATGCCCAAGTATGACGCGGACGCTTCTCTCCCAAAAATCTCACACCCTGCACCCCGTCCAATATCAATCTTACCAATATCACGTACCACATACGGCGTGTAGGCATATTTTTCACTATCGCAAACAGACTATTGCGGAAGTTAAGGAAGGTCTTGCGGGCATCATATTTTTTAAGTGTCGCTCCTCCCACGTGATACACACGTGAACCTGCTACATAACGCACCTTCTTTCCACTGTTGTGTATCCTCCAGCATAGGTCTATCTCTTCTAGATGAGCAAAAAAGTCATCGTCAAATCCTCCCAAACGTTCAAACATCTCTCGACGTACAAAAAGACAAGCTCCCGTCGCCCAGAATATATCTGAATTTTCATCATACTGATCTTTATCCTCTTCTATCACCGTAAAGATACGCCCTCTGCAATATGGATACCCAAAACGGTCTATAAAGCCCCCTGCCGCACCCGCATATTCAAACATATTTTTATCCTTGTAGTCCAGCAGTCGTGGCTGTGCAGCAGCCGTATCCTCTCTGGTTTCAAACTCTTCTACCAAGGCGTCCATCCAGCCTTCCTCTACCTCTATATCGCTATTTACCAGTGCAAATACGTCTTCTTTCAGTCCCTTTAATGCCACGTTATAGCCCTTGGCAAAACCGTAGTTATCATCATTGCGTATGATGCCTACCTGTGGGAAATTTTCCCTCACATATTCCAGCGATGTATCACTAGAAGCATTATCGGCTACATATATCTTGCTTTGCGGGTGAGCATAACGCACTACCGACGGCAAGAATTTCTCCAACAATTCCCTGCCATTCCAGTTGAGTATCACCACCGCAAACGTAAGTTTCTTTCTATCCTTTATCATTATTTCTCTTTATCCTTTTTTTCCAATACTTTCTGGTATTCGCCCTCATATTTCCATCTTCTGTGACTCCACAGCCAACATACAGGATTTTCCTCTATCTGTTTTTCCAGTCGTGTGTAGAATTTATCTATTATATCATATTTCTCTACTTCGTCACCTGGCGTATAGATCTTTTCGGCACACACGGTATAATGACCTCTTTTTACACGTTTCATATATAGGAACACCACACCAAATTTAAGTCTGGTGGCTATATCGTGAGCTCCTATATGAGCAGGTGCTATCTGTCCAAATAGTTTAACCCAGTGTTTTATAAGCGTACGTGCAGGTGATTGGTCGGCTACGAATGCTATCATCGTATTACCTACATTTGGCAGGCGAGATAGTTCCAGCAGCGACACTCTCGATTCCACCACACGCATACCAAAACGCTGACGAGTCTTTTTCATAAACTCATTCACCTCGTGGTTTTCTATACGTTGGTATAGTGCCAATGCCTCCATATCTGGCATAAGGACTTTGAGGAACATAAGCCACTCCCAGTTAAAACAATGCCCAAATATCATTATGTTATCATGGCCAGCCTTAAAATAAGACCTCAACTGCTCTTCGTTCTCCATAGAGAAACGTTTTTCTATCTCTTCACGAGATATGGTGAACGATTTTACTATTTCAAGTATGACATCTGTAAAGCTACGATAGAAATCTTTTTCTATCTTTATTATCTCTTTTTCTGAACGATGAGGGAAACAACGTTTAAGGTTATCTCTCACCACTCTACGACGATAACGCACTATATGATAAAGCATAAAAGCCACTATGTCTGAAAGCAGATACATCACTGCAAATGGCATTCGTGAAATAATAGTAACTATAAATAAACCTATCTTTTCCATATCTATTTTTAGTCTATATATAAAAGGCAAATTTAAACAATTTTACCCACTAGCAACCTATATTTTATTTTTTATTTTACCACAACAATATTTTGATTTTTTTCTAAAAAAACTATATTTGCATACTTTAAACATCATTTATTCCACCCTATGACACGTAAGGAAAACGCAAAAAAAATAACTGGATTTATAATAAAATTTGTTCTACTGCCATTGCTAGCCATAGGACTTCTTTATTATGCGTTTGGTGGCATGGACTTGCGTGAGATATGGACTATCATCAAGAGTGCCAATTATTTTTATGTAGCACTATCGTTTTTAACGGGCTATGTCGCATTTATACTTATAGGATTGAGATGGATTATCCCACTGGAATCTATGGGATATAAAGGCATATCCCGTCTTAATTCCATAAATGCAGTAACGGTTACTTACATCATAAACCTTATGATACCTCGTGCTGGTGAAGTTGCTCGTTGCACCGCCATGAACCAAGCCGAAGGTATACCTGTAAGCCGACTATTGGGAACTGTCATACTGGAAAGAGCAATAGATGTCATTATGTTAGGAGGCAGTATACTTCTCACTATCATACTACAGTATGACCATATGGAAGCCTTTGCATATAAGCTACTCACATTGCGACAGGACACTCCCACAGAACACGCCATAAGCTACAAAGCTATTATTCTCATAGCCATAGTTGTTATAGCTGTGATAGTATTTATCTTCCGCCGTCGTTTACGCCACACTATCCTATATCACAAGATTGAGGACTTTACCCGCGGTATGATGACAGGCATAGCCACCATAGCCCGTATGCCACACAAATGGGCTTTCGTAGGATACACGATAGCTATATGGGTGATGTATTACCTTATGATATTCTTTATGTCATACGCCTTTGAACAGACGGGTTCTCTTACCGCCGCCAACATATTGTACCTGATGACAGTAGGTGGACTGGCACAATTAGTGCCTGTACAGGGAGGTATAGGAGCTTATCATTCGGCGATGAAGATAGGTATCCCCATACTGGGCATAGCTGCCATTACGCCCGACGTAGCAATGGCATTTGCTACGCTCAACCACGCCACACAGACCATCATGCAGCTATCTACCGGAGCCATAGCTCTTATCCTCATAAGCCGTGCCCAGCATATAAGACTTAAAAAAATCACGAAACAGAAATCATAAAATGATTTTATTTATTAACCCTATCAATTTTATACCTATATGAAAAACTTTTTATATAAGGGACTATTACTTCCCATCACTATTATATCCATACTATTTATAGTAGCGTGTAGCAAAAACAATGACTACTCCCCTCAACAAACCATCATTCCAGAGAACACAGACATAGTACAGGGAAGACTCTTCCACGTAGTAAATGTAGATGAATTGGACAGGCATTGGCTACCACTTACTACGTCTGAAGATATAGACATTTCTGTATCTCCCAACGAATACTACGACTTTAAGACCGTTTTACGCCACGGTGTGTCACCCTTACAAATGGTAATGAGATAAAACGATATAAGACCTTCAAAATTTAACACTATGACCTATTGCTAGTTTGCAGAAAAGTCGTATCTTTGCACCGTTAAAAAAGAAAGTAGTAGTTTCATAGTTATAGTTTTGAGTTTAGGTTAGTTTTTAGGACTTGTCAAATCTTCTTTGGCAAGTTCTTTTTTTATATCTAAATTTGTAGAACTATTATACAACACACCTTTAATCACATAAAAAAGAATGGACATACGTCAATATCTGGATTCCACATATCTGGAAACCGCCGAAAGCCGAGGCATCTCACAGGAAGAAAACCTCGCCATCGCTTCTTCTTATATAAAAGAAGCCATAGAAAATGATTTTAAACTCATAATGATACGCCCAGATGTCGTCTCTACTGCTCGCAAGATGATAGATGAGGCTGGCAGCCAGGTACTGGTGGGAACGGTCATCGCTTTCCCCGAAGGCACAGCATCGATAGATGAAAAATTGGCCGAGGCCAGCAAAGTAATCGAGGACGGTGCCGACGAACTTGATTTTGTTGTGAACTACCCTATGTATAAACGTGGCAAGGTAGAAACCATAAGCGAAGAGGTACGTCGTTGCACAGAACTTACTCTTAAAGCAGGGAAAACAGCCAAATGGATAATAGAGACTGCTGCCCTACGCGAGGACGAGATAGAAGGCATCTGTGAACTTATAAAAGACACTGTAATAGACAACTTCGGAGAGGAAAATGCACACAGAGTATTCCTTAAAACATCTACCGGTTTCTATAAGACCGAAGGCGGAAAACCTGCCGGTGCTACAATAGAAGCACTGGAAGTGATGAAAGAATGGGGTTCTCCTCTACCACTTAAAGCTGCGGGAGGCGTACGCGATATGGCTACAGCCATCACTATGATAGAGATGGGTGTTACACGCATAGGAACATCATCTGCTCTTAAACTATACAAAGAAGGCAGCACATCTTCTGCATATTAATCTACTATATGAATATCGATAACGACATATTACTATCTATGATAAATGCTGCCATAGCGGCAGGTCGTGCAATAGAAGAGGTCAAAAATTCTCGTTCATTTGCCATACACAGCAAGAGCGATAATTCTCCTGTTACCGATGCCGATTATGCTTCGCAGCACACTATAGTAGATATGATTTCTCACCTCCCTATCCCTATGATAAGCGAGGAAGAGGAATCTATGCCGTATGAGATACGCAAGGGGTGGAAAGAGGTGTTCATCATAGACCCATTGGACGGGACGGGAGAATTCATAAACGGCACAGACGAATATGGTGTAAACATAGCACTATGTCGTGACGGCATTCCTGTGACGGGCGTGATATACCTCCCTAGCCAAAAGGAACTTTATTATGGTACAGAAAGCATCAAGGCTCGCAAGGCCGTGATAAAAGACACTGTAATTTCTTTTTCCAGTATAGAGGATATAGAGTCGTGTATTCTCCCACTAGAACAGCAGGAAGATAGGGGTTACATATGCCTAGCCAGCAAATCCCGCCGCAGCGAGGAAACGATAGCCTACTATGAAAGCCTACGTCGTGATATTCCAGATGTAAGCATATGCCCGGTGGGCAGTTGTGTGAAGTATTGCCATATAGCGAGCGGCGAGGCCGACGAATACACACGTTTTGGCAGTGTGAAAGAGTGGGACACTGCAGCCGGCGATGCATTATTACGTTCTATGGGTATGCCTCTCGTTGACATACACACAGGGAAACCTTTACTTTACAACAAAGAAATCCTCAACAGTAGTGATTTTACCGTAAAACGTAAATAACATCACTTATCCATAAAAAAAGGTCGTGCGTAGCACGACCTTTTTTTTATCCTTCCTATACCTTACCATACCAGTACAGCCCCCACAGGATAGTGGTCTGAAATATATGGCACTCCGTCATATTCATCTACCACCGTTTCAAATCTCTCACAAGAGGCAAAATCACTGTAATACACATAATCCAACACATCTGCTCTTTTACCCCACCCTGTAAACGACGCCAATGTATCTGTCTGCACAGCAGTAGAACGTGCGTCCTGCATATATCCATCGAGAGATGTGAGTGCTTCTGCACCGGGTTTCACATTGAAATCACCTGTAAGCACCATAGGCCACCCCTCTGGATTCATTTCCTTGATACGTGAAACGATAAGAGACAGCCCTCTCTTCTGTGCCTCACGTCCACGATGGTCCAGATGAGTATTCACATAATAAAATTCTCTACCATTGCGTTTGTCTTTCATAAGCGCCCAAGTAGCCGTACGCATACAAGCTGCGTCCCAACCCATAGAAGGCACTTCTGGTGTTTCTGAAAGCCAGAACGTACCCCAATCCTTCATCTCTACATATGACGTATTCCAGAATATAGACATATATTCTCCTTTTTCCACTCCATCATCACGTCCCACACCCACACAAGCATATTCGGGACAGTTTTCCATTATATAATCCACCTGGAAACCCAGTGCTTCTTGCACACCAAATATATCTGGCATCTTGTCTCTCAACATAAGCGGAGTGGCACGTTTTCTCTTCTCCCAAGAATTTTCTCCATCATCTGCCGTACCCACACGCATATTATATGAGACCACCGTCAGACGTTGTTTTTCTTCTTCACAAGAAGTAATCGCTACGGCACACATCACAAGTGCCGCAACACTCATCAATATCTTTTTCATACCATTATACGTTTATATATCTATCTTATCAAAATAGCGAAACCTGCCCATCATCACTCACCGCACCCTGTGGCACATCATCATCTACACCCTCCGTCATCACACTACCAGCCTCTACTTCCGCCTGTTCCACATCGTTTTCCACCACCTCTACCTCATCTATTTCATCTACCGCATCTTCCACCACATCATCATCTTCCTCCTCATCTTCCACCTCTTCATAAGGCAGTGGTTCAAGGGCAGTTATCGTTTTTACTTTATCACTCGACAACTGATTACCTATCGCCTTAAATCCTTTCACAGCTATGAATTCAGCCAGATTTATTATTTCGTCCTCACGTTTTTCCTTGCCTTTTTCACGAGCAAACGACACCTTTATCTGTGGCAGATAATCTACCGATACAAATGCCAGGAACGAACCTTTACTCTGGGCTATGAACACATCTGGGCGTTGAGTCTTTTCTGGCGAAAAACGTTTTACATAGTAGCGTTTTCTCTCCCCATCATAGTAAACGGCCGTCACCACCATACCTTTCTTCCATCGACATATCACAGGACTATCTGTCTCAAAATGTGTCGTGAAATCATATGTAAGCATTCTCAATTCACCACCCGACGTTATTTCTACTATGCGGTCATCACCGTGGAAACGTCCCAAAAGACGACCACGACCTTCGTCATTAAGACGCATAATAGTCTCGTCCAGCCATATCTCTCGTGCCGAAAGCGTCGATACACCTTTTTCGGCCAGTTCTATCTTACGCACCGGGAATTTAGTAACCAGGTTACCCTTCACCAACTGACCTTTCACAGCCAGTGTAGCAAAGTCTATCTCCAGTTTATGTTTACGCAATTTTGCTTGGCTACGCAAATAGACATTTACTTTTTCAGCCTCACCATTTGCATTGACCGTAAGATAAAGCAGTTGTGAGCCTTTTTTACCCTGCTCATAACGTCTGTCTCGCGTTACTGCCGTCACCGCAAATCGCTTCATATATGCCCAACCAGACGCTCCGTCCTTATATATCAAGTTATATATCGTGCGTTTATCTTTCTTTTTCCACACACCGGCATAAACAATGCCTTTACCCACAAAACTTTTGGCCGTTATTCTCTGTACCGTAAACGAACCATCGTTAAAGAATACAATGATATCGTCCAGGTCTGAACAGTCACACACATATTCGCCTTCGCCTTTTTTCATATTGTATCCCATAAAACCACTCTCTTTATCTACATAGAGTTTGGTGTTTTGGATAGCTACTTTTGCAGCCTCTATGTTATCAAATGCACGTAGTTCTGTACGGCGTTCGCGACCCTGACCATATTTCTTTTTAAGTGCACGGAAATACTCTATCGCCGTACGTACCATATGAGCCAATTTGTCTTCCACGACAGCTATCTGGTCTTCGAGTTCGGCTATAAGACGGTCGGCAGCATCGGCATCGTGACGAGTTATACGACGCATCTTTATCTCCATAAGATGTTCCAAATCTTCCTGTGTGATAGGCAACAACAACCTCTCTTCATATGGACGTAGTCGCTCACGAGTAAGCTCTATCGCCTCTTCATATGTAAGTCCATCAAACTCCTTATATATACCCTCCTCTATAAATATCTTCTCTAGAGTCGTAGCGTGCCATTTGCCTTGCAGTTCATCGAGTTTTACCTGTAGTTCGGCACGTAACATCTCCTGTGTACGAGCCGTAGAGTATCTCAATATGTCTGACACTCCTATAAACACAGGTTTTTCGTCCTTGATAACACACGATAGCGGCGATAATGACACCTCACAGTCTGTAAAGGCATACAGTGCATCTATCGTCTTGTCTGGTGAAATACCCGATGCCAAATGTATGACTATCTCTACTTTCTGTGCCGTATTATCATCTACACGTTTTATCTTTATTTTACCCTTATCATTGGCCTTAAGTATAGACTCTATAAGCGATGCCGACGTAGTACCATACGGTATCTCGTCTATTATAAGTGTAGATTTATCGGCCACTCGTATGCGTGAACGCACCCTTACCTTTCCTCCACGTACACCATCTGCATATGCCGAAACATCTGCTATACCTCCCTGTGGAAAATCTGGATACAATTCAAACGGACGTTCTTCCAGTATAGCTACCGATGCATCGAGCAGTTCATTAAAGTTATGAGGAAGTATCTTGGTAGATAGTCCCACAGCGATACCTTCGGCACCCTGGAATAGCAGCAAAGGGAACTTCATAGGCAGATGTATAGGTTCCTGGTTACGACCGTCATACGAGGTCTGCCATTTGGTAATTTTAGGATTATAGACCGTCTCCAGTGCAAATTTTGAAAGGCGAGCCTCTATATAACGTCCCGCCGCAGCACCATCTCCCGTGAGTATGTTACCCCAGTTACCCTGCGTATCTATGAGCAGTTCCTTCTGTCCCAGCTGTGTAAGAGCATCTTTTATAGAAGCATCACCGTGAGGGTGATATTTCATAGTATTACCCACTATGTTGGCCACCTTGTTATAACGACCGTCCTCCATCTCTCTCATAGAATGCATTATACGTCGTTGTACAGGTTTAAAACCGTCGTTTATATCGGGAACAGCACGTTCCAATATAACGTATGAGGCATAGTCCAAAAACCAATCCTCAAACATAGAGTCTACCTTTATAATGCGGTCTGTTTTAATCGCACTAGTTGAGGGCGTGTCATTATGTAGATTTTCCTCACTCATTATTATGATTGTCTTACTTTCTGTCTTTTAACAATTATACTAATCCTCTATCGTGATACCGTCCTGCTGTACACGCAGATTGCTCACTATAAAATCTTTACGCTGTGGAGTATTGGCTCCCGAATAAAATTCAAGCAGTGCAGGGATACGTGACTCTTTATCTATCATCACAGGGTCCAGACGTATATCACGACCTATAAATCCCGAAAATTCATCGGGAGAAATTTCTCCCAGACCCTTAAATCGGGTGATTTCTGGACTACCCTTCAATTTTTTAACAGCAGCCATTTTCTCTTCCTCGCTATAACAGTATATCGTTTCCTTTTTATTACGCACACGGAATAGCGGAGTCTGGAGAATATACACGTGTCCTTCCTTGATAAGTTCTGGGAAAAATTGCAGGAAGAACGTCATAAGCAACAGACGTATGTGCATACCATCTACATCGGCATCGGTAGCGATGATGATATTGTTATAACGCAAGTTTTCTATACCCTCTTCTATATCCAACGCCGCCTGTAATAGGTTAAACTCCTCATTTTCATACACCACCTTTTTACTCATTCCGTAACAGTTAAGGGGCTTACCACGCAACGAGAACACCGCTTGTGTATTGGCATCGCGAGCTTTTGTAATAGACCCACTCGCACTATCACCCTCGGTAATGAATATCGATGAATCTAGACGACGTTCATTTTTTATATCGGTACGATGCACACGACAGTCACGCAATTTACGGTTGTTAAGACTCGTGCGTTTTATACGTTCTTTGGCAGCCTTGCGTATACCCGAAAGTTCCTTGCGTTCGCGTTCTGCCTCCTGTATCTTCTTAAGCAATACGGCCGCCGTATCGGGATTTTTGTGCAGATAGTTATCCATCTCACGAGAGATAAAATCTACGATATAGCTACGTATAGAAGGCTTACTACCCCCCATTTCGTTGGACGTAAGGCGGGTTTTTGTCTGGTCACCAAATGCAGGCTCCATCACCTTTATACTTATAGCCGCAACGATAGACTTACGTACATCGGCCGGGTCAAAAGGCTTATTCCAGAAATCACGAGCCACCTTTACCACTGCCTCGCGGAAAGCCGCCAGATGTGTTCCTCCCAGCGGAGTGTATTGTCCATTTACAAACGAATAAACGTCTTCGCTGTAATGAGACGTAGAGTGAGTTATAGCCACCTCTATATCATCACCCTTGAGATGTATGATAGGATATGCCACACCCGTGTCTATTTTATCCTCTATAAGGTCCTTAAGTCCATTCTCACTACGGAATGGCACACCGTTGCAGTATAGCGTAAGCCCTGGGTTAAGGTATGAATAGTTACGCAACATTCTCTCCACATATTCCATACGATAACGGAACGGAGGGAAAACCGTCGTATCTGGCGTAAATGTTATACGGGTACCATTTTTTTCATTCGTGTCTGTGATAGGAGCATCTTCCACCACCTCTCCCGAAGCAAAGACAGCGCGTTTGCATCTCTTATCACGACAAGACATCACCTCAAATGCACTCGACAGGAAGTTTACCGCCTTGGTACCTACACCATTAAGACCTACCGCTTTCTTAAATGCTTCGGTATTGTACTTACCACCCGTATTCATCACAGACACACAATCCACCGCCTTTTCCAGAGGAATACCACGACCATAGTCTCTCACACACACCTGTCCTTCCTCGCTTATCGAGATATCGATACGATTACCTTCTCCCTGCACAAACTCGTCTATCGAGTTATCCACCACTTCTTTAAGCAGGATATATATACCGTCATCTGCCGATGAACCATCACCCAATTTTCCTATATACATACCAGGACGCAAACGCACGTGTTCACGCGGTGTAAGCGTCTTGATACTATCTTCTGTATAAATGCTTTGTATGTTTTCTTCCATCTAGAAAATTATTCTATGCTATTAAGCTCTATATACGACAATGTGCAAAAATAATAATTTTGATGGGGAAAAATATATCCCACTCTCAAAAGTTATGAACAAAAAAAAGCCTTCGCTTCTGCGAAGGCCTATCGAGTGATCCAACTGGGACTCGAACCCAGGACCCTTTCATTAAAAGTGAAATGCTCTACCGGCTGAGCTATTGGATCTCCATATTTTTATCTTAAAGAACTATGTGCCCGAAACAGGACTTGAACCTGCACGTCCCTAATTGGACACAAGCCCCTCAAGCTTGCGTGTCTACCAATTCCACCATCCGGGCTCTCTTGGTGAGCCGCCCTTTCGGAACAGCGATGCAAAGGTACGTCTTTTTTTCATTCCTGCAAGCGTTTTTTAATAATTTTTTGAAAAAATTTCCCCCACACAGGACACAAAATACACCAAAAAGATAAAAATAAAGCCCTTAAAATTTTACCTACTGATTATAAATCCCTAAATTTGCCAAGCTATACAGTATGTGTACCTACTACACACATATATGCAGCAAAAATGAAATTTATATTCTAAACTTCATATAATAACAACGATGAGTAGTAAAAAATTATTCAGTGAATTTGCACCCGTATCCAAAGAAGAATGGGTAAAAAAGGCCACAGAAGACCTTAAAGGTGCAGATTTTGAGAAAAAACTCGTTTGGAAAACAGACGACGGTTTTTCTATCCAGCCGTTCTATACCGCCGAAGATATGGACGGAAAAGAATCTGTAACATCTTTGAGCAAGGCATTTGCTCATGATTGTAACGCTACAGGAGCCCGCTCTTGGGTTAACTATGCAACTATCGCCGTAGCCGACGAAGCCAGCGCCAACGCCGAAGCTCTAGTATGCCTAGAAGAACGCGGAGCAGACGGCCTACTTTTTGACCTTAAAGAAAAAGAAGAAGTAGATTTTGCTGCCCTTCTTAAAGGCATAGAAGTAGAATGTATAGCCGTTTCATTCAAAAACGCAAAATGCCACGGTAAACTTACTGTTGCTTATATGGAATACCTAGCTACTGCTGGTGTAAACCTAGAAAAAGTAACAGGTTATGTTTACAATGACCCTATCGCACGCTGGAACACTAAGGGCGAAGAACCTTGCTACAAATGTCTAGCTAAAGCTATCAAGGCTACTGCTGCCGCTCCTGGTTTCTATGCACTTACTATACAGGGTGTTCCATTTGTAAACGCCGGTGCTTCTTACACACAGGAGATAGCATTCACATTTGCAAAACTTACAGATTATATAGAAAAACTAGAAGCAGAAGGCGTAAGTGCTGCCGAAGTATTTGCTAGTGCAATGCCTATTATGGGTATGAACACAGACTATTTCTTTGAAATAGCCAAATATCGTGCCGTACGTGCATTGTGGATAGAATTTGCGGCTCTATATGAGTCTGGTATGGACGCCAAAGGCGTTAAGATAGGTGCAGAATCTTCTGTATGGGCAGTTGCAAAATATGACCCATATGTAAATATGTTGCGTGCTACAACAGAAGGTATGTCTGCTATCCTAGGTGGTGTAGATGCACTTTCTATCGCTCCATACAACGCTACATTTGAAGAGCCTACTACATTCTCTTCTCGTATAGCTCTTAACATCTCTCACCTTCTTAAAGAAGAAAGCTATTTTGACAAGGTTGTTGACCCAGCAGGTGGTTCTTACTACATAGAAAACCTTACTACTACCCTTATGGAAAAAGCTTTGGAACTTTTCAAAGCAACAGAAGAGGCTGGTGGTTATGTAGCACAGTTTGCCGCTGGCGAAATCCAGAAACAGATAGAAGCTACTCGCAATGCAAAACGCAAAGACATAGCTTCTCGTAAACGCAACTATGTGGGTGTAAACCGTTATCCAAATATCAAAGAAGAATTGGCAGACCCACAGTGCTGCGGTGGTACAAAATGTAAAGAAAAAGGCGAAGGTCTAGAACTTCTACCTTGCCAGCATGCAGCAAAACCATACGAATGCCTACGTCAGCGTACAGAAATGTATGCCAAAGAGAATGGCCGTCGTCCACGCGTATTCTTGGCAGGATTTGGTAACCCAGCTATGAGAACAGCACGTTGTATGTTTGCAGGAGACTTCTTTGGTGCTGCATCATTTGAGATACTACCAGAGGTAACATACACAGATGCTGTTACTGCAGCCAACGAAAGTGCAAAAGTAGATGCCGAAATAGTAGTTATCTGTTCATCAGACGACGACTATGCAGCTAGTGCTCTTGACTTTGTAAAAGCATTCCGTGCTGTGAACACAGAAAAACAACTAGTCCTAGCTGGTAACCCTGTGGAAATAGCCGAAGAACTTAAAGCAGCTGGTCTTAACGACTTCATTCACGTACGTGTCAATACTCTTGAAGCCCTTAACGGTTATCAGGAAAAACTTGGCATCAAATAAGATAAATAGTTCTCATAAAAAAAGAATAAAAGATGAAACCAGATTTCTCCAAAATAAAAGTCGAAACCTTAGGGGTTAAAGACATGGCAGAATGTAAATGTGATGTGGCTGGTGTTCCTGTATGGGAAACTGCCGAACACATAGACGTAAAACCATGTTTCTCAAAAGAAGATATTAAAGATGCAGAGCATCTACAGTATGCTGCTGGTCTTCCACCATTCTTGCGTGGTCCTTATTCTACGATGTATGTACAGCGTCCTTGGACTGTGCGTCAGTATGCGGGATTCTCTACTGCGGCAGAAAGTAACGCATTCTATCGTCGTAACTTGGCTGCTGGACAGAAAGGTCTTTCTGTAGCATTTGACTTGGCTACTCACCGCGGTTATGATGCCGACCACCCACGTGTAGTAGGTGACGTAGGTAAAGCCGGTGTATCTATCTGTTCTGTAGAAGATATGAAGGTCCTATTTGATGGTATTCCATTGGATAAGATGTCTGTATCTATGACTATGAACGGTGCCGTGCTTCCAGTATTGGCATTCTACATCGTAGCAGCCGAAGAACAAGGCGTTTCAAAAGAACAGCTTTCTGGTACTATCCAGAATGACATTCTTAAAGAATTTATGGTGCGTAACACATACATCTATCCTCCGCTACCTTCTATGCGTATCATAGGTGATATCTTCCGTTACACATCACAGTATATGCCTAAATTCAACTCTATCTCTATATCTGGTTACCACATGCAGGAAGCAGGTGCTACATCGGCTATCGAAATGGCATACACATTGGCAGACGGTATGGAATACATACGTACAGGTATCAAGGCTGGTCTTACAGTTGACCAGTTTGCTCCTCGTTTGTCATTCTTCTGGGCGATAGGTATGAACCACTTTATGGAAATAGCCAAGATGCGTGCTGCACGTATGTTGTGGGCAAAAATCGTTAAGTCATTTGAGCCTAAAAACCCTAAATCAATGGCATTGCGTACACACAGCCAGACATCTGGTTGGTCACTTTCTGAACAGGACCCATTCAACAACGTAGCTCGTACGGCTATCGAAGCTATGGGTGCTGCTCTTGGTCACACACAGTCACTGCATACAAATGCCCTAGACGAAGCTATCGCTCTTCCTACAGACTTCTCGGCTCGTATCGCTCGTAACACACAGTTGTACATTCAAGACGAGACAAACGTATGCCGCGTGGTTGACCCATGGGCAGGTTCTTACTATGTAGAATACTTGACAGAAAAGATAGCACAGGAAGCTTGGAAACTGATAGAAGAGGTAGAAGAATTGGGTGGTATGGCCAAAGCTATCGAAACTGGTGTACCTAAGATGCGTATCGAGGAAGCTGCTGCTCGCAAACAGGCTCGTATAGACTCTGGTAAGGAAACATTGGTAGGTGTAAACAAATACCTTACAGATGAACCTTCAAATATCGAAATCCTGGAAGTGGACAACACTGCGGTACGTAAAGAACAGATAGAACGTCTTAACGATATGCGTTCAAAACGTGACAACGAAGCCGTTAAAGCAGCTCTTGATGCTCTTACAGAATGTGCAAAAACAGGCGAAGGCAACCTATTGGAATTGGCTGTTAATGCTGCTCGTGTACGTGCATCATTGGGTGAAATATCAGACGCTCTAGAAGTAATATTTGGTCGTCACAAAGCTGTAATTAAAACAATATCTGGCGTGTATTCAAAAGAAGCTCAGAACAACGCTGTCTTCCAGGAAGCAAAAGCTATGGCAGACAAATTTGAGGAAATAGAAGGTCGCCGTCCTCGTGTGATGGTGGCAAAAATGGGTCAGGACGGTCACGACCGTGGAGCAAAAGTGGTAGCAACATCTCTTGCAGACATAGGTTTTGATGTTGATATGGGCCCATTGTTCCAGACACCAGAAGAAACTGCACGTCAGGCTGCAGAAGCAGACGTTGATATGGTAGGCGCTTCTTCATTGGCAGCTGGACACAAGACTCTTATCCCACAGCTTATAGAAGAACTTAAGAAACTTGGACGTGAGGACATCGTGGTATTTGCCGGCGGTGTAATCCCTGCTCAAGACTACCAGTATCTATATGACCGTGGTGTAGCAGCTGTATTTGGCCCTGGTACCAAGATTCCAGAATGTGCCAAAAAGATGTTGGGCATATTGCTTGACGCTCGTAAATAATATGATTTAATCATACTTTTACATAGTCTCGCCCCCTCGAAAGAGGGGGCGAGTTTTTATATAATATAGTGACACTCATTTAAAGCTTTTTTGTACATTAGCAGTATAAAAACTTAAAATCATCGGCTATGACAAGAGAGGATAAAGAGATAAAGAAAATAGACGAAGCCTATATAGAAAAACACGGCTCTTCATATACCGAAAAAGGTTTTTGGAGCAAGGTAAAACACCTGCCTCGCCGTGCAGGAAGAAAAGTCCTCTACTATGCTCTCACACTGCACTACACCCTGCAAAGTCCTGCTGTATCCTCCAAAGACAAGGCTCTCATATATGGAGCATTGGCATATTTTATTCTTCCTACCGACCTTGTGAGCGATTTTTTACCTATGGTAGGTTTTACAGATGACCTCGCAGCATTGGTTTTGGCAGCTACGCGAGTTATGCGCAACATCACCCCCGAAATAAAAGAAAAAGCCCTTCAAAAACTTAACAAATGGTGGAGCGATGATAAAAAAGACACCACCCGCAAAGAAGAATAAGCCCTACCCTCTCAATGTCTTTATAAACAGCGATGCGTTACCAGATAGTTCTCCTCGTGATGACACTTGGTAGAATTTACGTTTAAGTTCCAGCCCTTTTATAGAAAGTACTGCCAGATTTTCCTGCTCCCACTCGTGCTGCAATGCTTGTTTGGATATAAAGGCCACACAGTCTGTCTCACACACAAATGCCTTGATGCTTTCTGTGCTACCAAGTTTGATAATGATATTAAGCCCTGCGTCCCTAGATGATTGGCTTTCGCCCAAGAGTTTTTTCTGGACGATATCCAGTGTACCCGACCCGTCCTCACGCATAACAAGTGGCAATTCCCTTATATCCTCCAGCGAATACTTTTTAAGCGTATAAAGTCCTCCCTTACGTGTGATAGGCAGCAGTTCATCGTCCATATATTCTGTATAGTGTAGCAGGTGATTGGAAGGGAGTCCCTCAACAAATCCCAAGTCTATGCGTTTTTCCAACAAAGCGTCCTCTATCTGTTCTGTATTACCGCTTATAAGCGAAAGATTTATAGATGGATATCGGTTATAAAAACGTGCTATTTCACGAGGTAACACATACTGTGCGATAGATGTAGATGCCCCAAGACGTAGCTCTCCCTTGTGTTCTTCTTTAAGCGAAGATATGCGATAATCTATCTCTCGATATATGGAATCTATGTTTTTGGCTTGGTCATAGAGGATACGCCCTGCCTCGGTAAGTACCACGCTGCTACCTTTACGCTCAAATAGCGTAATACCGTATATCCTTTCCAATTCCTGTATATGTTTGGAAACGGCAGGCTGTGTGATATGGTGACGAGCAGCGGCTTTGGTAAAGCTCATTTCTGATGCCACCGAAAAAAACACTTTGAGACGGAAGTCCAGCATCTTTATACTCCTTTATAAAAAAAACGCCTCGGCTATGCCGAGGCGTACACATATTAAAGATTATTTTTTTCTTCGTCCTTATACATTTCGGCTATCTCACTCGCGTACAACTCCATAAGGTTCTTACGTTTAAGCTTAAGTGTAGGAGTTATAAGTTTGTTGTCCACCGTCCAAGTATCTGTTACCACGTGGAAACGTTTCATCTTTTCCCAAGAAGAAAGTTTTTTATTCACTTCGTTTACTTCCCCGCGGTACAACTTCTGTACTTTTTCGTGAGCCACCATTGCTTTAAGGTCACTCGTATCTATACCTTGTTCCACACACCAAGCTTTAAGTTCGGCCATATCTGGCTCTATTATAACGCCTGGGTGCTGACGATTATCACCTATAACCATAGCCTGTTCTATGTATTTTGAACGGCATAGACGTATTTCCATAGGCTGAGGTGTGATATACTTACCACCCGATGTCTTGAACATTTCTTTCTTACGGTCTGTAATATACAGGAATCCACCTTTAAGGTAACCCACGTCTCCCGTATGCAGATAACCATCACTGTCAATAGCCTCGGCCGTACGTTCTGGGTCTTTGTAATAACCCTTCATCACACAAGGTCCTTTCACCAGTATCTCACCGTCCTCGGCTATTTTCACTTCGTTACAAGGCAGCGGACGCCCTATCGAACCTATTTTCAATCCTTTACCTTTGTATATATTGGTCGATATGATAGGTGATGATTCTGTAAGACCATAACCCTCGTTAAGCATCATACCCGTAGCACAGAAAAGACGTGATAGACGTGGGTCAAGAGCCGATGAACCACTTATTATAAGATTCAAATCACCTCCCAGCGCTTCACGCCATTTATTGAACACCAGTTTGCGGGCCACCCACAACTGTGCATTATAAAACACATTCTTGCTGTATGGTTTATACTTACGGCCTACGCTTACCGCCCAGAAGAATATAGCCTTTTTAATACCCTTCAATGCCTGACCTTTGGCGATGACCTTGGCATAGATACGTTCTATCACACGAGGTACGACCATCATTACCACAGGGTGTACCGCCTGTGCATCGGTCGCTATGGTTTCTGTACTTTTGGCATAGTATATAGAACAACCCAAAAGCTGATATGCTACGTCTACCGTATGCTGGAACACGTGGCACAATGGCAAAAAGCTCAATGCTACTTTTTCTTCCACTTCGGCAACAAGAGGCATAGCCACTATGGCATTTGTAAGGATATTGCGGTGAGTAAGCTGTACACCTTTTGGAGTACCCGTAGTACCACTAGTATAGATAAGTGTCGCCACGTCATCTTCTTCTACGGTAGATGCTACCTCTTCCAGTTTTTCTTGAATAGTAACATCATCATATTTATTCACAAATTCCTTCCACGATGGCATACCTTCGCCTTCATCAAATGTAAATACACCTTCCAGGGCAGGAGTATCGTCTTTTACCTTCAGGATTTTGTTATACAGACCTTTATCTGACGTAAAACACAGACGTATTTCTGAATGATTAAATATATATTTATAATCATCTATCGAGATAGTAGGATATACAGGAACAGATATAGCACCAGCCTTAAGAATAGCTTGGTCTAGCACCTGCCACTCTATACGGTTACCAGATACTATAGCTATTTTGTCTCCTTTCTTTATTCCATAGTTTACAAAAGCTCTTGCTACAGTATTGACATCGTCTAGCCATTCCTGTGAAGAAATAGTCTTCCATGGTCCATTAACACGATGTCCAAATGCCACCGGACGATTATATCTGTCTCGTTGATACTGGCTAATGTCAAATAATCTTTTTACCTGTGATAGTTCTTTCATATAAATTTATTGTTATGTTTATATGTGGCTGGAAAAATTATTTAGATGCTGATTATTACTCTATAATTTCACCCCTTTAAGTTACAAAATTATAATTTTTTGTTATATTCCCCAACTAAAAATCATAAAATTACAAACACCACACTATTGTTTATCCTTATTTACACTACATATAGTTTTCTACAATGTGTAGATGGAAGAAATTCCTCTTGAACATAAAAAAGCCTCCACAACACACGTTATGAAGGCTTTTTACATACTACACATTTTGTGTCCTGAGAGGGACTCGAACCCTCGACCCATTGATTAAGAGTCAATTGCTCTACCAACTGAGCTATCAAGACCTTTTTACGGCTGCAAAAATACTACTTTCTCCCTCCACGACAAAATTTTGAGAGATATTTTTTTACCAAAGAGACGAAAAATATGAAGAAAAACGTAGGATTATATAAAAAAATTTTTAGATTTGTAGCACACTTAAACAATACTTGTAACACAGATGGAAGAACGCGATTTTATGGAGAACGAAGAAATTTTCTCAAAAGCCCTAAGAGCTGGCCGTAGAACATATTTCTTTGATGTAAGAACCACCAAAGCAGGAGATTACTATCTTACTATTACTGAAAGCAAAAAATTCTCAAACGAAGGCGGTGATGGAGAATACAAAAAACACAAAATCTATCTATATAAAGAAGATTTTGCATCGTTTAAGAATTTTTTGGAAGAAACTACTAGCTTTATTCTGCGTGAGAAAGGCGAAGAAGTCATTTCTGAACGTCATATAAAAGACTTTAAGAAACCATCTTATCACACAGAAGAAAAATCTGATGAAAAAGTAGAGGAAGACAACTCTCTTTCCAGCAGATTTACAAACATAGAATTTGAAGATATTTAATCTACCTCGCCCCGCACACTGTGCGGGGCTTTTTTATAGTACTACATAGTAGTACATCTATCCAGCAGTTCACTATAAAACTCACTCCCCTGCAATGCCTCTTTTTCTCCCAGTAGTATAAAACGTTCGCGGGAGCGGGACACCATCACGTTAAGTTTTCTGTCCACCCTTCCACTAGCATCTAGCGAAGAGACCATCTTCATCTGCCCTGCATTACATACCGCCATAGAGGCTATGATAATATCACGTTCTCCGCCTTGGAAACGTTCTACGGTATCTATCACGACTTTCTCTCTCAATTCATCGTCCTCTATCATATCTCTTATAACGGCTATCTGTGCCCTGAAAGGTGTTACCACACCCACAGTAGTATAAGAAAAGTTCTCGCCATACTCCTGTTTTATCTCCTGCAATAAACTCACCACACGGCGGGCTTCGGCGATGTGTTTTTTATACGAATCCTCGTGTGGCGAAGGATAATACATCACCCTTGTACGGTCGCTGGACGCTCGTTGTCTTTCACTACCGCTATGAAGTTTGCCATCATAGAAATCATTGACCAGTGCCGCTATATCTTCGTGCATTCTGAAATGAACGTCCAGCATAGCACTATGGCTATCTATGGATTTCATATCAAGCATTCGTTGTAGGCGTTCAAAAAGAGAATGACGCATATCTGTCACAGCAATACCGTGTAAAGATTCATCTTTTACTACAGAAAGACATTCGCTCTGCACCACGACCGATGGTAGCTGCATCTGGTCTCCCACCAATATCCATTTCTTGAAATACGCCAATGAACCTACCAATTGTATCTCGGTGAGTTGTGAGGCTTCATCTACTATGACTTGGTCCAGTTTCACAACCTCTGCCAAATCATTTGCTCTGACAGCAAAGGCACTCACCGTAGACAGGAACACTCGATATGACTGTACCATATCCCTCACCTTATTTATCTTACGCCCTACCGATATACTGGAGAGCGTCTGTTCTTTCTCGTCGGCATTCTCGTGACCTATACGCAGGTAATCTATCCCTGCCGCACGCAATTTGGCACCTAGTTCCTCTACTGCTCTATTGGTAAAGGCCAGCAGGGTAAGAGTGTCACTGCTCGATGAGAGTATATGACGCACCATAGACATTATAGCACCCGATGTCTTACCTGTACCCGGAGGCCCTTGCAGCAGGAAGAAATCATCTGTACTTATAGCTTTCTCCACACAGGCATTTTGATTATCTGTAAGCCTATCGTCCCATCTGTAAGTAGTGGTTCCTACCTGTGGTTCCTGCTCTCCAAAGACCACCCGAGAGGTCATACCATCACTCTCCACAAATTCTCTGAGGGAGGCCACCCCACTCCAGTAACCTTTTTCCATCACATCGTGTTCCATAGCCCAGTTATCACGACTCTTCATATAACGTTCATAGACCTTGCCTCTCAATTCCACCACCACTCTATCTTCGTCTATATCACGTAGGACTCCTTTGAGCACCTGTGAAAGGTGTGCATCTCGTAACCCCTCTTTATGAGGGTAGAGAATGACAACATCTCCCGTACGAAAACTATGCTCTACGGTTCGTTTAACCTCAAAAACAACACTAGACGTTTCTTTATCACTACACTTATACACCAGCGAAGGCAACATCGCAAAATTATGTGTCTTTTCATCATCAGACGCCCTCCACAGCCTACTGTAAGCATCGCGTCTATCACGAGCCACATCTCCCATAGCACCTGTTTTGGCACATATCATCTCACGCAGGTAAAAAGCCACAAAAGAATGATAGTATGCTCTTCTCACTCCTTCCAGTCGCTCATAAAACTTAGCAAAATCCTCTATTCGCTCCCTGCTATACGATGGATAATCCCCTATCTGTCCTATCTTTATTTTTTCCAACACCGTAAAATCCCCACAAGCCATATCATACACCATACGCACTATCCTGTTACGCAACAGACAGATGCTCTTTTTATCCTCTATCGTTGACAGATAGTTACGCAACGGAGCTCCAGCACACCCCGAATAAAACACAGCCGATGTCCCTCTCCTATCCTGTCCATAGGTAGATTCCAGCAACATATTATAACAAGCCACCTGCATAGCATTTCCCTTCCACAGCAAATCTCCCGATGGGGCTTTGCCGCTTTTGAGTTCATATATATCTTTACGCAAAGGATAGTTGTCATATTCTACCATCACGTCCAAACGTCCCTGTATCCCATATAGCGGCGATATAAACGAAGGCTCTACCGTCACACGTCTATCTCTTAATGTCGAGGCAAAACGCTCTATATTTGTCCAGTGACATCGTCCTACTTCCTGCCAGATGTTTTTTACCACCTCGCCGCCATAGCGTATGGATTTAAGTATGTTTTTGGAAAGGGCGTGGCGGTAAACATCATTCAGTTCCACGTTCTCACTTTCCAGGCTGGCGTCCAGAACATCATTGACCAGTGTACCTTTCAGCAGAGAGATACTATCCTTATCGGAAGTAAATTTTGAAAGCAGGAAAAGATATTCGTTAAAACCATTGGCAGTAAAACACGCGGCAAGGTCTGTCACGTCCACCAGATAATCTGGCTCCAATATTATAAGCGAATAATCTGTCGTGCTGTATATATCCCCCTCTCTATATTCTACATTGGTTACATTTATATAGTCATATTCCCGTAACATCTCCCTTATATCAAAAAGGTCATCACGAGACGTTTCGTTATAATTTTCTCTTACTATGAGACTTATCTTGTGTTCTATACCCCTACTTCTACCCGTATCTTCCTCTAGCAGCAAGTATATAGTATAATATCGCCCTTTCTCATCATACTCCACCCCCGAGACATCATCTACCACTCCCGTGAGTTTTTTACCCAGTCCTGTACTTGGAATACTCTTTACACTATAAGGCTTGTACTGTTCTACTATTCTAGACAGTTCAGCAGGCAACGTTACATCAGATATCTGTTCTATTATACAGGACAGTGTAGATATAGCCCTCATATATTCTTCTACATCATCTGCCCTCTCTCTATCCTTCATACGTCTATGGAACTCCCCACACAGACGTTCTGTAGATGCTTCTACATTATAATTACGACAAGCATACACCACCCGCGAATATGACGAAGCAAAGACTCTCATCTCGCCATCTATCATCATTGCTATGAGTTCCTCCCACATAGCTACAATAGGAGCATAGTCCACCACCGAACTACACGATGCTGTTCGGTCTATATTTATGAGGCGGGAGTACATTCCCTCAAATATATGTGCAGGAAGTTTTTTCATATCATCAAACGAAAGAGTAAATTTACTACACACCATCTATATAGGCAAATATTTTTACTTGTCGCTTTTACTTCCC
>JAFYKQ010000046.1 GCA_017537565.1 Flavobacteriales bacterium | reverse complement strand
ATAGACTCCGCCTGCCTTGGTTGTGGCTGCCGATTTGCTCTTGTTGGTGCGTACGGTGGCACCCACCACAGGCTCACCCTTTGCGTCTATGACCACTCCTTTTACCTCATAGTCTTGTGCTGCTGCTCCAATGGATAGGCTACCTATCGCCAGTAGGAAAAATAATTTAAGTAATCTCATAGCGATGTAAGTTTTTTTTTACAATAGATTATATCTATTTTGTTTGATTAAATACAAGTGTTTGTAACACCGCTCCTAAATTAAGTAAAATTTTTATACACAACATATATGGATAGGAGAATTTTTTCTTTAAAAAGCTCCATATATGCATTTTTTGTTTACCTTTGCCACGCCTAACACGAAAACTGCCCTCGCGGGTCGTTTTCCATTAAAAAATCACAGAAAAATGGACGATTATCATCCGAAACGTAACTATCAACTTCTGTAAGGCACACCGCCCCATAGTGCGTGCTTTGCAGACTAAAAGTATTTTGCACTATGCGGACATTCATAAACGGAGACAACGGACTCAACGTTATTCAGGATTGGGCTCCCCGCTGCTGGATAAACATTGAAAACCCTACGCTTGAAGACCTCAATTACCTTACCGAGGAACTTCAAATCCCTCAATCATTCCTTAACGACATAGAGGACCCCGATGAACGCCCACGTATAGAACACGAGGACGATTGGAAAATCATCGTTATGCGTATCCCGGTGAGAGATACGGCTCATCACGGTTTGCCGTTCTCGACAGTGCCACTGGGTATCATATTGCGTGGAGATGTGCTGGTTACTCTATGTTACCACCAAAACGAGATGTTGAGTGATTTTATAACCTATAACCAACGCAAAAACCGCGGCTTTACCAATGCCTATAACCTGGTGTTAAGGTTGCTGCTGTCATCGTCGGTGTGGTATCTTAAATACCTTAAACAGCTCAATATACAGGTAAAACGTGCCGAAAAACGTCTGGAACGTGCCGTACGTAACCAAGAGTTGCAGGCATTGTTGCACATCGAGAAATGTTATGTGTTCTTCATCACGTCCATCAATGGTAACTATATGCTCCTCCAACGCCTTAAAAATAATAAGGTAGAGCGTGTGACATTTGACGAAGACCTACTGGAAGACGTGGAAATCGAGCTTAAACAGGCACAGGAATCTACCAATATCCATTCAAACATTCTTTCGGGAATGATGGATACGTATGCATCGGTCATATCCAACAATATGAACAACATAATGAAACAGCTTACATCGGTATCTATCGTGCTGATGGTGCCTACCCTTATAGCGAGTTTCTATGGTATGAACGTTCCTAATACGTTCCAAGAGACTCCGTGGGCATTTATAACGATAGTAATCGTTTCGCTCATCATATCATTGGGCTGTTTCTGGGTGTTACGCCGCAGAAATTGGTTCTAATTGCGAACACTTATCACCCTATTTGTTTCATCATAGGTAACTATATACTCCACCAGAGGGCAAGGGCTTACGCACTTGCCCTCTGCTAGTGGTAGGCCATTTGATAGCATAAAAAAACTGCTATCTGTGGGACAGAAAGCTCTCATTGCATCGTCACATATCGTCAGTAGGTTATCGGGAGTATGAGGTAGGTGAGGGGCCGATAGTTCAAATGCTCTGAAACCACTAGCTCCATAGGAGGGAACGACTACTACGCCACCATAACCGGCATTTGTTCCGTGATATTCTACATAGCCGTTGATGTAGGGGTTCTGTGATGGGATATCTATATGGAGGTCTATTTCTACACGTAGAGGACCGTATGAAGGGCAATGTGTGGCTATTTTGTCGCAAGAAATAAGCATTAGTGATGATGCAGCGGCGTGTATGAGTGATAGATAAAATAGGTGTTTCATATGGCGTTTGGGTGATTGTAGGCTGTGTTTTGGGTGATAAAGACATTTTTAATCCAAAGATTTAACAATGTGTATTACTCAATCTTTTGGCTATCTGCATATTAAAGATAGTAATTTTTCATTAGAAAATTATGAGAGTTTGAGGGACTTTTATATATTAGCACGCCCATAGAAATGGTCGCAATATCTATAAAGCAAATAAAAAAAGTAAAGGGTTAACCCCACTAGATAAAAAATGAAAAGACTTATAATAGATTCCAAAAAAATGACACCAGAGATAATGGCACTGGTGAAAGAAAAGTATCCCGAAGGTTATTTTGAGGACGATATCATAGTATTTAAAAATCAGAAAAACGAAACGATAGAAGCTATACAGGTAGAAGCTCCAGATGCTGTCTATCTTATCAAAATAGGTCGTTATTTAAGTGTGGGTCTTGAAAATTTTGAGATGGACCATACTATGGTGGAAACACCAAGCAAACCTCGTGAGATAGAAGAAGAAGAAAAATCACAGGAAGAAGACGAGAAAAAAGAAGAAAATGCTCATCGTGATGACGAGCTAGATGATGACGATGATATAGACGAATAAAGAGTTTTCATGACAATATAATTTTTAATCAATGATAGATTGAGGCACAGTCTTTATATGGCTGTGCTTTTTTTTAGCGAAAAAATATTTTTCTTTTGGTCAGAATAGAAAAACATACTATATTTGCACCGCCAGAGAACGTTATGCCCAGATGGCGGAATTGGTAGACGCGCTGGACTCAAAATCCAGTGCCTTCACGGGCGTGCGGGTTCGACCCCCGCTCTGGGTACTAGAAAGCCAACCTAAGGTTGGCTTTTTCATTTTAAACAATTACAAGTAGATATATAAAAAATCCCCGCCGAAAGGCGGGGTAGTTTTTATTCCAAATTATTTATGAGAGCAATTCTCGTGATTACCTGTGCAGGTGGTCTTGTCGTGTTTATGCTCTCCAGTGCAAGCAGTGCTGTCTTTGCAGGCAGAATGGTCGTGGTTGCCGTCACAGGCTGCGTGGTCGTGATGGTGGTGTTCGCCAGTGCAAGCAGTGCTGTCTTTGCAAGTCGAATGCTCATGATTTCCCTCACATGTACCGTGGTTATGTCCCTGATGGTCTCCGCTGCAAGTGCCGTGACCGTGTGAGCAAGTAGAAGGTTGTGGGTCATCTGTTGCCATCTTGTTTCCTAGTTTGTCATATTCGGTTTCATAACGCACTCCGTCCACAACGTATGATACTTCATAAGAGTCATCATCACAATCCCATACAGCGTCACTTGCAGTAGGGAAATCTGCTGCAAAGGCATCTTTTACCTCTTGTGGGACAGAACAGCACGAAGCAAACAAGGCAATGCTCATAATGGCCAATAATACTTTTTTCATCTTTTCTTCAAATTTATGGTTAATACTATTTTCTGCGTGCTAATTTAAGTATATTTTGCAGAAATGCAAGCGTTTGGCAGGATTTTACATTTTCTTTATGAGTATTATAACCCATAGTAGCAGGATTGCAATCACCGCAGCACTTATAAAAGAACCTATTACTCCTATCATAGAACCAATCCCTGTAAAAGAAAATAACCAGCCTCCTATCACGCTGCCTATCACACCCAATAGAAGATACCCAAATAATCCGAAACTGTCTTTTCCAGTAATTTTATCGGCTAAAATCCCAGCCACGATGCCTATGGCTATGTACCAAATGATGTTCATCTGTTTAAGATTTATGGTTGTTATATATAAATATACGGTCTGTGGGGTAGTGTGAGAAGGAAAAAGAGTTATCATATTTTAAATGGAAAAAAATGTGATATTATGACTGGAAAAAGAAAAAAAGTACGTACATTTGCCCCGCACAATTAAAAATCATACATAACAATCATTAAACCGATATTGGCATGTATCTATCAAAAGAAAAAAAACAGGAAATTTTTGCTCAGTACGGAAAATCTGCTACTGACACAGGATCTATCGAAGGACAGATAGCTCTATTTTCTTATCGTATCAGCCACCTTACTGAACACCTTAAGAAAAACATTCACGATTTCAACACAGAACGCTCTCTTACTAAACTGGTAGGTAAACGTCGTTCACTTCTTAACTATCTTAAAGACCGTGACATCAACCGTTACCGTAAGATAGTTGAACAATTGGGACTGAGAAAATAATCACACTTCATATCCCACAGGAGAAGCACACTTTGAAAAAAGTGTGCTTTTTTTTGTATGGACTTATGATATAAGTGAAAAAGTGTTATATTTGAGCCGTAAACACACAACAAAATAGTCTTTATTATGAAAAAATTATTCTTATTGTTATTATTGGTGCCAGCATTCTGTGAGTTGTCTGCACAAGCTTTTCCAGAAGGTACCACATCGGCTTATTTTGCACCTAATCCCAACAGTAACGTCAAATATCGCGGTAGTATAGACGCATCTATACGTATAGGTAATTCTGGGGTGGGACGATATGGTATTACAACGATACACGGGCTGGCCTTTGGTGATTATGCATCGGTAGGTCTTGGAACAGGTCTTTATTACTACACTCAACGTTACTATAAGGAAACGACACAGTGGACCCTTTTCCTACACGGGCAGAGTAATCTTATCAATCCTAAAAAACACAAATATGTGCCTTATGCGGGAGCGAGCATAGGTTATTCTGGTATCAATAGTATATTTGCCGAACCAACGGTGGGCATTAAGATGATGCTCAAGGGAGGTCAAGCTCTTAAACTATCCATAGGATATGTCTATGAACGATATAATGGTTCGTTGAGTAAGATGTGGGAGCCTGTACCAGGGTCGGGAGAGGTTGTCGTGGACCCAGATTCTGGAGAAAGTTTCCCTACCGATGGCGGATATGTACTACTGGACGATGTACGTGCACACCTAAGTGGTTTTGTGATATCGTTTGGTTATCAGTTCTAGATAAATGACCTTATGATGTATAAAAAAGCTCGCCCCGTGGGGTGAGCTTTTTGGTTTTACATATATGGGTAGATGATTATTTTTTGTCTTTTCCTTCTATGTAAGAGATAAAGGCGTTGTTGACCATTCTGTTACCTCCCACCGTAGGATAGTCTCCCGAAAAATACCAGTCTCCCAAGTGATTAGGACAAGCATCGTGCAAGCCTTCCAGTGTCTGGAATATAACACTTATACGAGCGTGTGTATCTTCTGATGTTATCATCTGTGCTATCTTGTCGGCTATCTGTTCGTCGGTAAATGGAGCATAGATTTCCTTTACGTAGTTCACCAACTGTGCATCTTCCAGACATTCCTGTGCTTTACACTTGCGGTAAACATCATCTATTACAGACTCCATTCCATTTTCTTTAAGTAGCGCTATCGCTGCACGGAACGCTATAAACTCCTGCATGCTGGCCATATCTATACCATAGCAGTCTGGATAACGTACCTGTGGAGCGCTGGATAGTATTATGAGGTGTTTAGGACGTAAACGGTCCATTATGCGTACTATGCTCTGTTGAAGAGTTGTTCCACGTACTATCGAGTCATCTATAAGAGCCAGATGGTCATCTGGTTGTACCACACCGTATGTCACATCATACACGTGAGCCACCATATCATCACGCGAAGCGTCTTCTGTGATGAACGTACGCAATTTGACGTCTTTTATGGCAATCTTCTCCCCACGTACACGAGCCGAAAGAATTTCGTTTATCTGCTGCTCGCTAGGGTGTTCGTTTTTCTGTATAAGGGCCGATATCTCACGAGCCTTGCGAGCATTGAGGTATTCGTCCATGCCTTCTATCAGTCCAAAGTATGAACTTTCGGCTGTATTTGGGATAAAGGATAGCACTGTGTGAGGTAGGTCATAGTCCACTTTTTCCAGCAGAGCAGGAACCAGATTGCGACCTAGTTTTTTGCGTTCCTGGTAAATGTCGGCATCACTGCCACGAGAGAAATATATACGTTCAAAAGAACAAGCCTTTTTCTCCAGTTGTTCCATAACAGGATACATACCGTATGTTCCGTCTCTTTTCATGATAAGAGCGTGACCTGCTTCTACCTCGTGTACAGAATCAATAGGTACATTAAACGCTGTCTGTATCACAGGACGTTCAGATGCTACCACTATAACTTCGTCGTCGGCATAATAGAATGCAGGACGTATGCCCGCAGGGTCTCTCAATACAAAAGCATCACCGTGACCTATAAGACCTCCTATCACAAAACCTCCGTCAAAACGAGCTGCCGCACGTTCCAGTACTCGCAACGTACTCAATTCTTCATTCACACGAGAAGCTATTTCCAGTCCAGGCATTCCCTCCTGTTTGTGCTTATAAACGATATTGTCAACCTCGTCGTCCAGGAAGTGTCCTATACGTTCCATCACAGTGATAGTGTCCAGCTGGGCGATAGGGTGGTGTCCCATTTCTACCAGACGTTTATATAGGAATGCAGCATTGGTCATATTGAAGTTGCCAGCTACTACCAGATTTTTGGCTGCGTTTATGTTTTTACGCATAAATGGGTGTATGGCTTCGATGGTGTTACCACCGTAAGTTCCATAACGCAGGTGTCCTAAATATATCTCTGATGCAAAAGGAACGTTCTCCTTTATCCACTGTGTGTCGTTCTTGTGCTCGGGATTTGATTTTAGGAGCTGGTTTATGTCTCCGTTTACCTGACGGAATACGTCTTTTATAGGTTGTGGGTCGCGGCTACGTACGCGGTCTATATAAGGAAGACCTACAGGAGAGTTTAGTTTAACAGCTGCTATACCAGCACCGTCCTGGCCACGGTTATGCTGTTTTTCCATAAGCAGGTACATCTTGTTCAGTCCCCAAAATGCACTGCCGTATTTTTCCTGGTAATATGATAATGGGCGTAAAAGACGCACCATAGCTATACCACATTCGTGTTTTATCTGCTCGCTCATAAGTGAAAGTTGCTTTTTATTTCGTGGCTACAAAAATACAAGTATGGATTAAAAATTCAAATTTTTTTTATGTTTCTACAATATCTTTTCATCAAAAAAGAGGAACACTATATGTGCTCCTCTTTCCTGTGGTTTTATTTCATACTGGATAGTATCTCTATGCTTTCTGCCAGTGTTGCATCTTTTTTAAGGTCGCGGTGCCACGATGCACGTTTGGAGGCTAGAATGGTGTCTTTCTCTACCTGTGGCAATTCGTAGCGAGGTGAAACATAATCATAAGGCGAAGTGTATTTGCCTATTGAGTCAAATTTTTTGGCTTCTTGTTTATATTTATGGTCGTCTTCGCGGAATTTTTCCATAGAAAGAGGCACCTGTTTTATCTCTCGACGAGCTTTGAGCCAGTCTATATTTTCGCTCACCAGGTTGAAATATGGGGATTTTTTTACTCTCTCGCGAGCTGCATTTATAACAGGTGTGAAATCATTGTCCAAGCGGTCATATCCTGCACTGGGGATAGAGTCCCAGCCCATAACGTGTTTTTCTGTTCCTTCGCCCATATCCAGTACCGATACGGCATCTGGTAGTACTACATCGGAAGCTACACCGTGCAGTTGGTTGCCGGCACCGTTCACGCGGTAGAATTTTTCTATCGTCAGTTTAAGAGCTCCCAATTTTTCTTTTCCAAACAGCTCGCTGCGTACCATATCGTCCAGTTCTATCACGTTTTGTACCGTTCCCTTACCGAACGTCTGGGGTGAACCTACTATCACGGCACGGTTGTAGTCTTTCATTGCTCCCGCAAAAATCTCTGATGCCGAAGCCGAAAGTCCATTGATGACTACCACCATAGGACCGTCCCACGATAGACCTTCTATATCATCATTGAGTGAGCGAGGGTAACCGTTGCGGCTCTTGGTGGAAACGACGGGGCCTTTGTCTATGAATAGTCCACTCATTTTAACCGCTCCCGAAAGAGCTCCACCACCGTTGTTTCGTAAGTCAATGACAAGACCTTCAACGCCTTCTTCCTTGAGATGTTGTATTTCTTTTTCAAGGTCGGCAGCAGACTCACGTGCATTCTTGTCTTCAAAATTGACATAGAATTTAGGAACGTATATAACGCCGTACTTGCGACCGTCTTTTTCTACCACGGCACTACGTACAAATGTCTCATCTATCTCTACCACGTCGCGTACGATGGATATCTCGCGGAATGAGCCATCGGCAGCTTTCTGAACTTTAAGACGTACCGTTGTGCCTTTTTTACCGCGTATCATCTCTACCGCATCATCTAGCATCATTCCCACGATGTTTACATACAGGCTATCTCCCTGTGCTACTTCCAGGATTTGGTCTCCGGCTGCCAGATTGCCGTCCTTGGCGGCAGGACCACCTGGGACTATACTGGAAACGGTTATGTAACCGTCTTTCTGTTGCAGGACGGCGCCTATGCCTTCCATCTGTCCAGACATAGACTCGTTAAACTCTTTTTCTTCCTCGGGAGCCATATATGTGGTATGAGGGTCGTAGTATGTAGTAAGCGAATTTACATACATAGAGAACCAGTCGTCACTGGATAGTTTCTCCATACGACGGAAGTAGTCGTGATAGTTTTTAAGAACGCCTTCGCGAGCCTTGATTTCTATTTCGTCGTACGTACGAGGTTTATATGTAGAGTCTTTGGCGGCTTTTTCACGTTCTATTTCTTCGTCGGCATAAATGCGTGTAAGGATATTGTATTTAAGATATTTACGCCAGCGGTCTATCATCTCTTCGCGAGAGGCTGGGTATGTTGTTTCTTCTGTCGTGTAGTATTCGTCTATGGTAAAGTCCATAGGGTCTTTAAGTAGAGTGTCCAGTTCTGATGAAACCTGACGCATACGCTCCTTGAATATCTGTGTAGAGCTGTTAAAGAACGATAGGTCTCCATTCATTATCTGATCATCTACATCATAACGGTATTTTTCCAGTACAGCGACATCGGCCGTAGTGAAGAATCTCTTGCCAAAGTCAAGGGTGGACATATAACCGTCAAATACAGCAACAGAAAGCGAATCATCTACCGCCTTGGGATTGTAATGCCATTCAGATAGTATGTAACTCACTAATTGGAGTATAAATTCTTCTTTCTGAGGTTGACGTGTAGGTGATTCAGACGGCTGTGAAGCGTTAAGACGTATAAGTGTGCAAAGCCCTACCAATACTATGAGAGAGCTTCCCAATAAGAATCTGTATTTCTTTATCATCTTTATCATAGTTTTATCTTTAACTCCTCTAGGAGAGATAGCGGCATTCTTTACGCGTCAAATTTACTAACATTTGACCGTATTTTATAGTTTTTCTCATATTTTATGTATTTCTTATGATTTTGAGGTGGGAGGAAGTATGTGTTTGGGTAAAAAAGAAAAGCCTCCGCTAGAGCGGAGGCTTTTTCGGGGGCGGTCTGGATGGGATTTCAATAGCGACCACGCTTAAAAGATATGTGTTATCCCGCCAAATATCCCGCAAGTAATTTAAAACCAAAAGCCCCCACCGTAGTGGAGGCTTTTTCGGGGCGGTCTGGACGGGACTCGAACCCGCGACCCCATGCGTGACAGGCATGTATTCTAACCAGCTGAACTACCAAACCTTTTTTACGAGGAGATTTCGTCCCCATCAGCGAGTGCAAAGATACGCACATTTTCTTTATTTGCAAATATTTTTTCAAAATATATCCAAAAAATTTATTTTCTATGCAGGGAATATGTAGTACCTTTGTCCCATAGAAAGCCATAAAAAATAGTTAAATGTCAGTATATCAGAAAATAGCATCACTATCACCCCGTACCACCGAACTGCTTTTGGCACTAGGAGTGGCAGAAAAACTATTGGGTGCAGTATCACAAAAATCTTCCAGATACCCGCTTTTTGCTACGGTGCCATCGTTGGGACAGGTGGAAAATGTAACGATAGAACACTTAAAAAGTATAGGAACACAGGCCATTTACCTCACACCAGATGTTCCCGTTGCAGAAAATTTTATAGATGAGCTAAAAAGTAACGGTATAGATGTGATAACGTTTGATGCAGGAAGCATAGATGAGGTAGAACGTGAAATATATCGTGTAGCTCGTACGGTAGCCCGTAGCACACAGGCCGAAAAATTGGTAACACGTATGATGTATGGTATAGATGAGACACGTCGTCGTGTTAAGGATATGGAACCTATACGTACAGCTTTCTTTACGGGGCGAGAGCCATATACGGTGGCTGCTGGAGGAAATATCATCACAGAACTACTGGAAGTAAATGCTCTGTCAAATGTATATAAGGATATAGCCAAAAAAGACGCACAGGTGGATTTATCTACATTAAAATTGATGGACCCACAACTAATACTCCTGCCAGATAGTCCTGTGGCTCTTACAGATGATGATGCCTTTACTATGGGACAGTACACAGAACACGCTCTTACGGTATTTGTGCCAGGGGAAATGTTCTCGCCCGGTGTGGGAATAACTATGCTAGGGGATTTTTATCGTGAACTGAACGAAAAGATGCGTCGTTTCACGGGCGAAAACCTGGCAAACAGAGGTGTGCCTACATATTTTTAATGTGAGAGTAAAAACGTATATTTGACACTTGTAAATATAATATGATGAGTGCCACTATCACACGAGATGAAAAAGCCGTAAGACTTCTTAAAGAACTCATATCGATACCGTCGATAAGTGGGCAGGAAGATGCTACGGCTACTGCTATAGAAAAATACCTTAAGTCAAAAGGAGTAAAGGAGGTAAACCGCCATTTAAATAATATATGGGCGGTAAATGCTCATTATACTCCTGCCAAACCATCTATACTATTGTGTTCACATCACGATACGGTGCGTGCGGTGGAGGGCTATACTCGCGACCCATATACTCCTGTGCAGGAAGAAGGACGTCTATATGGATTGGGAAGTAATGACGCGGGAGGCCCGTTAGTGTGTCTTATAGAGACGTTCTTGCATTTCTATGACAGGGGAGATATGGAGTATAATCTCATATTGGCTGCTGTAGCCGAAGAGGAGCGTTCGGGGGCGGGAGGCCTTACCGCTATACTGCCGCTACTTCCTGCATATGAATTTGCGATAGTGGGGGAACCTACTGGTATGAAGATGGCTGTAGCCGAAAAATCACTCTTGGTGGTGGACTGTGTGTCACGTGGAGTAAGCGGACATGCTGCCCGTAGCGAAGGGGATAATGCTATATATCACGCCATAGAGGATATAGCGGCTCTTAAAAATTATCGCTTTGAAAGGGTGTCGCCTACACTGGGCGAGGTGCATATGAATGTAACGATGGTAAATGCGGGGACTCAACACAATGTGATACCATCGACCTGTTCATACGTAATAGACATACGCCCTACCGATGTCTATACCAATGAAGAGATAATGGAGACCATCTGCTCTATCATTAAAGCCGAGGCTACACCACGTAATATGCGTCGTAGAGCATCGTCTATACCTGTGACTCACCCAATAGTGGTGGCGGGAGTAGAGATGGGGCTGGAAATGTTTGGCTCGCCTACACTTTCAGACCAAGCACTTCTATCGTGTCCTTCGCTTAAAATAGGACCGGGAGAGAGTGCTCGTTCACATACGGCAGATGAATACATAGAGATAAACGAACTAAAAGAAGGGCTTGATATATACATCTCCCTGCTTTCAAAGATTCTGGAGGAGAAAAAACAATAAAAGAAATATAGATATGAAACTTTGGGACAAAGGATATTCCATAGATAAAAAGATAGACATCTTTACGGTGGGTAATGACCGTGTACTGGATACGGTATTGGCGCGTTATGACATAGAAGGAAACAAAGCTCAAGCGGCTATGTTGTGTAGTATAGGTGTGCTTACAGAAAAGGAACTGGAAGACATAAATCGTGAACTGGACGATATAATGCAGGTGGTAGATAACGGTGAATTTGTGATAGAGGATACGTTTGAAGACGTGCATTCCAAAATCGAATTTATGCTTACAGAACGCCTGGGCGATACGGGTAAAAAGATACATACGGCTCGCTCTCGCAATGACCAGGTGCTGGTGGATATGCACCTTTATACTCGTGATGAGATACTTAATATACGCGATGGTGTGTTGCGTCTTTTTGACCTGCTGATGTCTCTTTCTGAAAAGTATAAAGACGTATTGCTACCAGGTTATACGCATTTGCAGGTGGCTATGCCTTCGTCGTTTGGTATGTGGTTTGGAGCGTATGCCGAAAGCCTCATAGATGACGTATATATGCTTAATGCTGCATATAAGATAGCCGACCAAAATCCATTGGGTTCGGCGGCAGGCTATGGTAGTTCGTTCCCGATAGACCGTGAGGCAACGACACGTCATATGCATTTCTCACAGATGAAGGTAAACAGTGTAGCTGCACAGATGAGCCGAGGTAAACTGGAAAAGACTACGGCTATGGCTATGGCATCGGTGGCGGGAACACTATCCAAGATGTCTATGGATATATGTCTTTATATGTGTCAAAACTTTGGTTTTGTGTCATTCCCAGACGAACTCACTACTGGTTCTTCCATAATGCCACACAAGAAAAATCCAGATGTGTTTGAACTCATTCGTAGTAAGTGTAACAAGATACAGACCTTGCCTATGGAACTTACTATGATACAGAATAACCTGCCTTCGGGTTATCAGCGAGACCTGCAACTACTCAAAGAAAGTTTTGTGCCAGCTATATCGACGCTTAAAAGCTGCATAGATATGGCGATATTTATGCTCGAAAACATTAAGGTGAGTGATAATCTGCTGGAAGATGAGCGTTACCTGTATATATTTTCGGTAGAAGAGGTTAACAAGATGGTCATAAACGGAATTCCTTTCCGCGATGCATATAAGAAGGTGGGGCGTGATATAATGGAGGGTAATTTCTGTCCAGAAAAGAGGGTATGTCATACTCATATAGGCTCGGTGGGTAACTTGCGTAATGATATGATACGAGAGAAGATGGACCGTGCTATCAATGATAAGTAATGTGGTTATACTGCCAGGTAAAACACGGGCGGTTTGCTTGCAAACCGCCTGTGGTTTATAGTGAGATAGGGTATGGATTGATGATAAAAAAAGCGGTTCCCGATGGGAACCGCTTTTGACATTAGCGGACTACTACCGCCATAGTATGTGTTGAATTAAGCTTCTGCTACTGGAAGAACACTTACGACAGATTTGTCGCCCTGTTTTTTAGTAAAAGAAACTATACCGTCTGCTGTGGCAAAAAGAGTATGGTCACGACCTATACCTACGTTTTTACCAGGGTGGTGTACAGTACCTCTTTGACGTACTATGATGTTGCCAGCTACAGCTGCTTCACCAGAGTAAATCTTTACACCAAGACGTTTACTTTCTGAATCACGACCGTTCTTGGAACTGCCGACGCCTTTCTTGTGTGCCATGTTCTATATAATGGTATTAAAAAGTTAGACTTGGTTTAATTACGCAATGATATCGCTTATAAGGATTTTTGTCAAGTACTGACGGTGACCGTTCTGAACTTGATAGCCTTTTCTGCGTTTTTTCTTAAATACGATGACTTTTTCACCGCGAAGGTGCTCAAGGATTGTAGCCTCAACTTTGGCTCCTGATACAGTCGGGGTGCCTACTTTAACATCTGTGTCGGTAGAGAGTAGAAGCACTTTATCAAAAGTGATTTTATCCTCAACCTCGCCTTTAAGACGGTTTACATAGATGTAACGGTCTTTTTGTACTTTGTACTGAAACCCCGCTATTTCTACAATTGCAAACATTTTGTAACTAATTGGTTATAAGGTTGATTAATAATTGATTTTATTCAGGCTGCAAATGTACTACATATTTTCTACATATGCAACCCTGTGTGGCTTTAAAATTTTTTCACAACAAATTTGTCGTTTATCTTTAAGACTCTTCACATAAAAGTGACTATCTTTACACCTTTGTAACATTCATATATTCAAATGACGATATTAAAGATATATATCACACGTTTTTTCATAGGGTTAATATGTTGTCTATGTGGTTCTTATCTCTATGCAGATGGGGGCTATGACTCCTGGCGGGTAAAAGACGCCGTGATAATGTCTCGTGTGGAAATAAGTACAGCTCCTGCCGTGGTAGCCGAAATCCTATGGCGACTGCCGTTTGCTATGCAGACAGATACCAGCAGATGTTCTATACGTATCTTTAACGTGAAGAACGATATGGAGATAACCAATCTCTATGTACGTGAGATAAACACAGAACGTCTCACGCTTGCATTTGAGCCGCTGGGGAGTGGTGTGTATGAGATATACTATATCCCCACCAAACAAATATCACAGGACTCGCCAGATGTATGGATAGAAAAGTTTAATCTTACAAACTATCCCGATTTTGCACTGCTGCCTCGTTATCGCTCCACTCACGTAGAGATAAAAGGGCGTCCTACGGGCAATCCTTATGACCGTACCGCTACCGATATACGTACACAGATGTATTATACGGCACTGGCAGGGGAATTTGATGCTCATTATGTGTCTTGGCGTACACCACTGCCTTCGTCTAGATTACTGCCAGAAGTATGGGCAAAAAAAGTCCTAGATGTACATCAAAAAAAGCCTCGCAAAAAAACGATTCAAGTGGATACGCTGACGGTAGGTGTAGGCAAAGTTGCTCCGCTGTCAATAGGGGTGGTAAGTACTCGTGATGATGAAGAGATATCAATATCATTTTCTACTCTTACAAAGGGACTGTCCATAAGAATGATAGGGGATAGCATAAAACACCTATCCAAAGGAGAAATATCTACTTTCTGGGCGGTGGTAGAGGCTGCTCCTACGGCTACTTGCACAGAAAGTTATCTTACAGCACATCTATCTTCTACATCGGGGGTGATGAAAGAGATAAATATGATATTAAATGTGGTAAATGATGAAAAATCCATCGCCGATGATTACATAGCTAGATTTATATCTGTGATAGATAGAGATGTATTGGCAGATGAAAATATGTTTAATCCGCTTATCAATAGTGATAGAGGGGCGGTGATGTATGACGTTCCTCGAGTGGAGGTGAATGGTTTTTCTATCAAGATGGACCACGCTACCTCTCTCATATCCTCCATCAAACACAAGGGACGCGAACTGCTAGATGCACCTATAACTCTGGTTTTTGCCTCGGCTAATGGTACTCGTAAACTGAGTGTGGAACAGACATCGGTGCGTAATGTAGGTAGCGGGGTCGTTAAATGGAGCGGAGAGGCCACTACACACGATATGAAAGTAGAGGTAGCGGTATATGTGTTTCCATATGGGCGAGTGGACATAAATACACACGCAGATTTTATGGAAAATATAGACTTTAAGAACATATCGTTGGAGTTTGATTTTGCGGGCTTGTTTAAGACGGGTGGCATAGATGAGACTACTTGTGACAATGCAGGTGTTTATCATTTTAATCCCAAAAAGGATAATGATGGTATATGGGTGGCAGGGGATAGTGTAGCTGTGTGTCTGACGCTACCTCGTTATGCAGCAAATGCTTTTTATAATATGCCACATTCTTCTATATCTCTTTATAGGTCTAGTGGATATGCATCGGTGGTGTCTACTGGTGCTTTTACGGCAAGAGCATCTACTGGTATAGATATGAATTGCAGCGTGCAGATGTTGCCTTCGGATGGAGCGAGACACGCGATAGGGAATAAAATATCTATGTGGGAAGAGGTAGGCAGGCGTGAAGATGGGGATGATATCCTGCTGGTAAGAGGAATAGAGGCCGTTTATAACCCACACAGCGAGGCGAGTCTTAGGGCAGCACATAGTACAGGACGTAGAGTGATGTTGCTACTGGACGGATACACTCTTTCTTCATCGGGGGTTCTGGGTAGAATACTGGAATCTATGGGGTATAAGTATGAGTACACAGACGACGGACGATATATGAAGTTTGAGCCTTGCGATGAAATAAAAGAGGCTTTTCTTTCTATGCAGACCTATGCCATAAATAAAGACTACATAAGTGGTGTAGTGATCTCTCCAGATGTCTATACGCTTATGGATTTGGATAGGGTGTATGCTTATAAGAAAAGAAAAGGAGGGCGGTTCTCTATCATATTAAAACCTATGGGGGTAGGAATGAATAGCCTACTATCTGCTCCTTGGGGAGATGCTCTATGGGGAGAAGATGCAGATGATGTTAATAAACTGCACGCTATCACAGGTTTACCCGTATGGGAGTAAGTGTACAGGTTATTTATCAGATGTTAAAAAAAAGGTAAAAGTCTGTGTTTTTTTCACTTGTATGGACTTTAATGTCTATATTTGCTCAATTATACTTAAGACTACGTTTATATAAAGATATTTTATTTTGAAAAAAGATTACGTTAGTTACATAGAAGCCAATGCTTTGGCTCATCCAAATGATGTTATATTACACGGTAAGACACCTACTGGGTGGAGTGATATTACTTGGAGAGAGTTTAGGGACGATTTTGTAGAACTTTCACAAACACTTATAAGTGATGGAGTAAAAGAAGAAGACCGTATAATCATCTTCTCTCCAAATATGACTCATTGGCATGTTGCAGATATGGCGATAATGGGGATACGTGCTGTAACGGTGCCGGTGTATGCCACTTCCAGTCCTTCACAATTATTGTACATAGCAAGTGAGACAGAATCACACATCATATTTGTGGGTACACAGTTGCAGTATGATGTTACGATGGAACTCATAAAGAGTGGTAAGATAAGCCCTAGACGTGTGGTGGTATTTGACAATAGCGTGAAATTAAGTGATGGCTATGGCTGCTATTTTGACGAATACAAGAATAGTGGAGTAAATGATACTGCACAAGCCGAATATAAAAAACGCAGAAGTGAGGCTTCAGAGAACGATTTGGCAACTATCATATATACCAGTGGTACTACCGGAGAACCCAAGGGCGTGATGTTGGGGCACGATAACATTATGCAGGCGATGATAATCCACGATATACGTTTGGATATGAAGGAAGATGATACATCGTTGTGTTTTCTGCCATTGTGTCACGTGTTTGAACGTGGGTGGAGTTGGTTCTGTCTATACAAGAATTGCCCTTCATATGTCCTTACCGATACCAAGGTCATAGCTGAGGCTCTGCCCGAGGTTGCACCATCGTGCTTCTGTTCTGTGCCACGTGTCTATGAAAAGGTGTATCAGAAGGTTAACGCGACGATACTATCGGGTCCACGAGTTAAACGCATAGCATTTAATCTGGCGATGAGAGTAGGGCGTGCGTACAACGAATATGGTCGTGTGGGAGCTACTCCTCCGTGGTATCTCAGATTGTTGTATAGCCTGGCCGATGCACTGGTGTTCAAGGTGGTGAAAAAAGGTATAGGAGGACGATTGAGAATAATGCCTACGGCAGGTGCTCACGTACCTTCGTTTATAGTAGAGTTTTTCCACGCTATGGGCATAAAACTGATGGTGGGTTATGGCCTTACCGAGACTACGGCTACGGTGTCGGCTCGTCCTTATGTCAATTACCAGTTGAGTTCTATAGGAACCCCTCTTACAGACATAGAGGTGCGTATAGGTGAGAACGACGAGATATTGGTGCGTAGTAAGACGGTGATGCGTGGTTATTATAAAAAACCAGAGGCTACGGCCGAGGTTATAGATAGCGAAGGTTGGTTCCATACGGGAGATGCAGGTATGATAGATGCCGAAGGTAACCTGTATATCACAGAACGTATCAAGGACCTTATGAAGACTTCACAAGGTAAGTATGTGGCTCCGCAAATGTTGGAAGCACGTCTTACCAGTGATATGATGATAGAACAGGCTGTGGTGGCTGGTGATGGTCGCCCATATGTTACGGCATTTATCGTTCCAAATTTTGAGCAGTTGGAGCGAGTGGCACAAGATAATGGTTGGGGTTATGACAGTAGGGAAGAACTGGTGGCACACCCAGCGGTACGTGCTATGTATGAGGAAAAGATAGATGCTTTGCAGGTGGGACTTGCGGGATTTGAGCAGATAAAGAAATTCACCATATTGCCAGACGTCTTTACGATGGATACAGGAGAACTTACACCTACCCTTAAGGTACGTCGCAAGATAATTCTTGAGAAACTACATCGTGAACTGGACCTTATGTATGCAGGCAGTGGAAACACGTCTGGTGCAGGAGAGAAATAGTGCTAACGATAAGTAATGGAATATAAAAAAGGCTCGCCACAGGCGAGCCTTTTTTTATAGGTGTAGTACTAGATTATTCAAAATCTGGATAGATAAGATATTTGGCACGAGTCTTTTTAAAGTTTTCGATGCCTTCTTTCCACGTTGCGCGTATTTCTTCGGCACTCATACCAGAAAGTATCTGTTTGCGAATGGTAGGACCACCGCATAGCAGGTCAAAGAAAGGCTTTTTAAGATTGGCTCCCAGTATGAATTTGTCTTGTGGTTCATAGTTTTCATAAGCCCATACCACATATTTAAGGTCTATGTAGTTAGGAGCTTTAACGCCGCGTAGGTCAACACCGTTACATTCTACGCCTTTGTTTTTGCTGCTCGTTGGAGTGAATTTGTGTCCAGTCACAGGAAGGTTTGGGCTACCAAACATTTCAAATGGAGCAACCGTGCCACGACCTTCAGAAAGAGGTGTTCCTTCAAAGTAGCACAAGCTAGGATACCAAGCAATAGAAGCATCTGTCGCTAGGTTTGGTGATGGAGCAACAGGTAGGCTGTATGGAGCGCTACGGTCATAACCCTTGCAAGGTATAACTGTAAGGTCGCACTTCACACCGTCTTTCATCCAGCCTTCGCCGTTAACCATCTGTGCATATTCGCCTGCTGTCATACCGTAAACGATAGGCACAGGGTGCATACCTACAAATGACTTATACTCCATATCCAGTATATTACCGTCTATGTAGTGGCCGTTAGGGTTAGGACGGTCCAGCACTATTACTTTTTTGCCCAATTCGGCAGCGGCTTCCATAACGTATGTCATAGTAGATATGTAAGTATAGAAACGGCAACCTACGTCCTGTATGTCATAGATGATTACATCTACATCTGCCAACATTTCTGGTGTAGGTTTATAGTTTTTACCATATAGAGAAACCACAGGTACGCCTGTTACAGGGTCTGTACCGTCTGTGATTTTGGCACCAGCGGCAGCCATATCACGGAATCCGTGTTCTGGAGCAAATACTTTTACCAGATTTATCTTCTGTGCTACCAGATAGTCCACTAAGTGAGTATTTTTCTCATCTGTCATAACAGATGTCTGGTTACCTACAAATGCTACACGTTTTCCTTTGAGCATTTTCATGTATTTGGCAGTCTGGTCACCTCCTACTTTTACGTCTTGGTTTCCTGCCGCCCAAGCTGTGATGCCCAGCAGCATCATAGCCACAACTAATAATCTAGAAATAGTTTTCATATTTTATGTGTATTTATATTGTTTTTTACTTGTAGATGAGGTATTTGGCGCGTATTTTCTTGAAATCTTCTATGCCTTTTTTCCAGTCTTTTTTGATTTCTTTGGCACTCATACCTGCTTTTATCTGGTCTTCTACCTCATAGTTACCTATACGTATGGCAAAACCACGATGGTTAAAGAATTTTTCTTTATCGGTATAGTTGTTGTACGCCCATATGATGTAGTCAAGATTTACTTCTTTCTGTTCTTTCTCGCTGCGTAGGTCCATACCATAGCATACTTTGCCGCGTTGTTTAGGACGTTTGTCACCAAAGTTAGGAGCAGGAGTGAATGTAAAGTCTGTGGCAGTAGAGTCTATAAGCGGGCTGCCAAATACTTCAAATGGCCAGTCTGTACCACGACCTTCAGAAAGAGGTGTTCCTTCAAAAAGACAAGTACTAGGGAATAGGTTTACCGAACGGTCGGTAGGTAGGTTTGGAGATGGAGGAACAGGTAGGCTATAACGAGATTTGTGAGTGTAACCTACGCAAGGTATAACTTTAAGGTCACATTTCACGCCTTTCTTCATCCAACCTTCGCCGTTGAGCATAAGTGCATATTCTCCTATTGTCATACCATAAACGATAGGCACAGGCTGCATACCTATACCAGATATACAAGTGTCTTTAAGTATAGGACCGTCTATATAGTATCCGTTAGGGTTAGGACGGTCTAGGACTATTACAGGAATGTTGTTTTCACCACCTGCTTCCATTATGCGTTGCATAGTGTTGATATATGTGTAGAAGCGGGCTCCCACGTCCTGTATGTCAAAAAGCAATACATCTACATCGCTCAATATTTCTGGAGTAGGTTTACTCATCTTACCATATAGGGATACGATGTTGATGCCTGTTTTTTCATCTACTTCGTTGTTTACGCGTTCACCTGCATCGGCCGTGCCGCGGAAACCGTGTTCTGGAGCAAAGGCTTTGACGATGTTTATGCCTTTTTCCATAAGGATATCTACTAGGTGTTTATCACCAACTATAGATGTGTGGTTACCTGTAAAAGCAACGCGTTTTCCCTGCAAAAGATGCAGATATTGGTCATATTGAGCGGCACCAGGCTGAATGTCTGTGCCTTTTTTGGGTTCTTCTTTGCTTCCAGCTAGTAGAGAAAGCGAACAAATTGCACATAAAAACGCTGTGCATAAGAATTTAATAGTAACTTTGTAGCTCATTGTAAGAGGATTATTGAATGTTCAGTACTAAGTATTTTATATCAAGGCGAATTTACAAAAAAGGAACGTATCACGGAAATATTTCTTCGCCTGCTTTTAAAATTGCTGTAAGCTCTATCGCAATAGGGGTTGTGGTGATGGTTATAGCTATATGTACGGGTATAGGACTGCAACGTAAGATACAGGAAAATATAGCTTCTTTTGGCGGTCATATACAGATAACACCCCAAATGTCCTCTTCTGCATCGGCGCAATCTATGACAGGAAACGAAGATTTTGTTTCTGTAATCACCGCAAATGAAAAAGTAAAGTGCATATATCCCTATTCCATATGTGTGTCTGTGATAAAAGAAGGTGACGAATTTGAAAGTGTCATCATCAAGGGAGTAGGAGAGAATTTTCCCAGAAAGACATTTGAGAGTTTTATAGTGGAAGGACATATGCCAGCCTATGAAAACGACGTGGAGAACGATAGTATAGTGCTATCTACCACCACGGCAGCCCGTCTAAATGTAAAGGTAGGGGGGCGTATCAAGGCTCACTTTATGCGTGAAGGTCGACAAAGCCCCATAATGAGATATTTTACCATAGCGGCCATCTACAAGACAGATATCACAGCCATAGATGAGGCCTATGCTATCTCATCACAGAAGACAGTGGGTAGGATAAACGGTTGGAATGAGGGGCAGGTGTCTGGTTATGAAATAGTACTGGACGATATGAAAAGCATACCAGATGTCGCAGCACAGGTCTATATGGAAACATCGTGGAAGTATAGTGTAACTACTATGAAAGAAACACACGCGGTGTTACTGGACTGGGTGAAGATGTTTGATGTGAATATATGGGTGATAATAGCCATAATGACCATAGTGTGTGCCGTAAATATGATAACTGTAATGCTCATACTCATACTGGAAAAAACCTCACTGATAGGCATATTGCGTACATTGGGGGCTAGTAGCAGATATGTGGGAGGTATATTCCTGTGGAATGCTTTTTATATCATAGTGAGAGCTCTTGTTATAGGTAATGCAGTGGCGTTGTTATTGCTGTGGATACAGCATCACTGGGGAGTGATAAGGCTGGACGCCAGTGTGTATAGTGTAGAGGTAGTGCCAGTATGTTTTGAGTGGGGAGCGATAGTAGCACTTAACGTGGGAGTGATATTGATAAATATGCTGATGTTATTACTGCCAGCAATGTTTATATCCCGTATAAATCCTGCACACACGGTGCGTTATGAATAAAGAATATTAGGTATAAAAAATGAGGTCATCGATAGATGACCTCATTTTTTTATGGCGAGGCAGTGGGATTAAATCCACATCCACCACGATATATGTTTCTTATTTTATAAGAGCTTCTATTTTACCAGGCACATCTCTGTTTTTCATTATGCCCGAGAATTTTTCGGCTCCTTCACCATAAGCAAAGATAGGAACAACAGTTCCTGTATGGCCCTTGGTGCTGAATGTAAGACTTACGTCTGCTTTTTCACCCACTTTGTGGCCTTTGTATCCTACACCTGTGCCACCTGTCTCGTGGTCGGCAGTAACTACTAGCAGTGTTCCAGGGTGAGCATTTACATACTGTACCAACATCTGCAATGTGCGGTCAAATTCCTGCATCTCTTCTATCATACCATCGCTGTCATTGTTGTGACCATAGCCGTCTATGATAGCACTTTCTATCATTAGGAAGAAACCGTTTGGAGCGTTCTTTTCAAGAGCTGTAAGAGCTTTGGCAGTAGCTTTTTCCAGATAAAGGTCTGGTTCAGAGAATATAGTAGTGTCTGCTTGGTCGGCAGCATCGGCAGCTAGTTTGGCAGCTAGACATACTTCATCGCCTGCGGCAGCACCTGGTTTTGCAGTAGTAGGTTTGTTACGACGGTGTACATCTCCCATAGAAAGTATGCCTACAAATTTTTCTGATGTAGAGTTAAGAACACTCTTCCAGTCTAGGTACACGTCATATCCTTTTTCTTCTATAAGTACACGAGTAAGGTCTAGAGAGTCTGGACGATTTATAAACGCACTAAGACCTGCACCTATGGCTACATCTACACCGCTTTCTGTGAATTGGCGGGCGATTTCATAGCTCATAGAACGAGATTTGACATTTGCATAGAACGCAGCAGGAGTAGCTTCGGTAAGGGTAGTGTTAACGACTATGCCTGTCTTTTTGCCCATTACCTGTGCTTTTTCCAGTATGCTGGTAAGATGTGTGCTGTCCACAGGGTCTAGACCTAGGACGCCGTTTTTAACACGAGTACCACAAGCCAATGCCGAACCTCCAGCAGGAGAGTCTGTAACGTGGTTGTTGGCAGATTGAGTTTCTGAAAGGCCTATCACAGGAGCTTTTTCAAAACCTGTGAGAGAATCTTGTGAAAGAAGAAGGGAAGATACCGCACCAAATCCCATACCGTCACCTATAAGGTAGATGACGTTCTGTGCGTGTGGCTCTTTCTTTTCTGGAGCGCAAGAAGCCACTAGGATAGTTGCAAGTGCAAGGAGTATAAATCTGATATTTTTCAGTGTAAATAATTGTTTGTGATTTGATAGCAAATGTAGTAAATGTAGTGATGTGTGCCAAAAATTTTTTTTGCTATGCAAAAAAAACGCCAGAGCCCCAGGGCTCTGGCGTTTTTGGGGGTACCTGTTAAAAGGTATTACATCATACCGCCCATACCACCCATAGGAGGCATAGCAGCGGCAGGATTGTCTTCCTTGATATCTGTTATTGCGGCTTCGGTAGTAAGAATCATACCAGCTACACTGGCAGCGTTTTCCAGAGCCACGCGAGTAACCTTAGTTGGGTCAATGATACCAGCCTCGTACATATTTACATATACGTCGTTTTTGGCATTGTAACCAAAGTCGTCTTTACCTTCCATTACCTTGGCAACTACTACACTGCCTTCGCCACCTGCGTTATCCACGATAGTACGCAATGGTTCTTCTATGGCACGTAGAACGATAGCTACACCTGTAGCCTCGTCATTGTTTTCGGCTTTGATGTTTTCTACTGCAGCTTTTGCGCGCAACAGAGCTACACCACCACCAGGTACTATGCCTTCTTCTACCGCAGCACGAGTAGCGTGTAGAGCGTCATCTACGCGGTCTTTTTTCTCTTTCATTTCAACTTCGCTGGCAGCACCTACATAAAGCACAGCTACGCCACCACCTAGTTTTGCTAGACGTTCTTGAAGTTTTTCGCGGTCATAGTCTGATGTTGTAGTCTCTATCTGTGCTTTTATCTGACGTATTCTGTCGGCTATAAGAGCTTGCTCGCCATTGCCATCTACTATGGTAGTGTTGTCTTTATCCACAGTGATGTTTTTGGCAGTACCTAGCATATCTATTGTAGCACCTTCCAGTGTATAACCTCTCTCCTCGCTTATCACAGTACCACCTGTAAGGATAGCGATGTCTTCAAGCATAGCCTTACGACGGTCGCCAAATCCAGGAGCTTTAACAGCACATACCTTGATAGTGCCGCGTATCTTGTTTACTACCAGTGTAGCAAGAGCTTCGCCATCTATGTCTTCGGCAATGATAAGCAACGAACGTCCGTTCTGTGCCACTGGTTCCAGTACAGGAAGAAGGTCTTTCATAGAAGAAATCTTCTTGTCATATAGCAGGATAAATGGGTTTTCTAGTACGGCATTCATCTTTTCTGTATCGGTAGCAAAATATGGAGAAAGGAATCCGCGGTCAAACTGCATACCTTCTACTACTTCTACCGTTGTGTCCATACCTTTGGCTTCTTCGACAGTGATAACACCTTCCTGACCTACGCGAGAGAAAGCCTCGGCTATAAGCTCACCTATTGCCTCGTCGTTATTGGCAGATATCGCAGCCACCTGTTTAATCTTGTTTGAGTCACCACCCACCTGCTGAGCCTGACATTTAAGGTTTTCAACCACAGCAGCTACAGCCTTGTCTATGCCGCGTTTAAGGTCCAGAGGATTGGCTCCCGCAGCCACGTTTTTAAGACCTTCTTTAACGATAGCCTGTGCCAGAACAGTAGCCGTAGTAGTACCGTCACCTGCCAGGTCACCAGTTTTGGAAGCGACCTGTTTAAGCATCTGTGCTCCCATGTTTTCCAGGCGGTCTGCAAGTTCTATTTCTTTGGCTACCGTAACACCGTCCTTGGTGATGTGAGGACCACCGAATGCTTTGTCTATAACAACGTTACGACCTTTTGGACCCAGTGTTACTTTTACAGCGTTTGCCAGTGCATCTACACCGCGACGTAGTCCATCGCGAGCGTCCAAATTAAATTTTATGTCTTTTGCCATTTTTTTTAAGATTAAAAGTGTTTGTAAATCATTTAACAACTAGATGATAGCGTAAATATCGCTTTCGTGCATGATGAGGTATTTTTTACCATCTAGTGTGAACTCACTGCCCGAATATTTTCCATAGAGGACTTTGTCACCTGCTTTAACAGTCATAGGTTCGTCTTTTTTACCTGCACCTACCGCCAGGACTATTCCCATCTGTGGTTTTTCTTTGGCACTGTCTGGTATGATAAGTCCCGATGCTGTTTTGGTCTCGGCTTCCATAGGCTCTATCAGTACGCGGTCTGATAGAGGAGTAATGTTAAGTTTTTCCATTTTTTAAAAATATATATTGGTTATTTAATCTCTTGTTGTTTTCTGTAAATAAATATAGCACATTCTGTGCCAAAGTGTGTGTGACGTAGCGAATATGACAAAAAGATAAAGAGAAGTGACAAAATGTCTGTTTAGAGTATTTTCTCTTTCACCTGTGTCATATACATACGACCTATGGGAATGGATTTTCCTGCCACTATAAGCGTAGATGCTCTCATAGCCTCTATATGGCGGACGTTTACCGTGTATGACCTATGGCAGCGTATGAAGTTCTCACTGGGTAGCATAGCCGTAAAACCCGATAAGGTCTGGTGTATGACATATTCCCCACCTATGGTGTGTATAGATATGTAGTCCTTTATGCTCTCTACATATAGCAGGGATTCATAAGGTATCTTGATGCGGCGGCGTTCGGCACGAATGAATATAAAATCTTCGTTGTTTTCCTTCTGTGGGAGGGTGGTAATAGAATCTTTTATAGCTCGTTTTATGCGTGATATGGTGGTGGATAGTCTGGCGGGCTCTATGGGTTTTATGAGATAATCCAGTATATCCAGTTCAAAACATTCTACCGCATATTCGCGGTGTGAAGTAGTTATGACCGTAAGCGGAGCATTGGAAAGAGAGCGTATGTAATCCAGCCCATAAAGACGGGAGAAAACCACTTCTATAAAAAGTACATCTACCTCCCTCTTGTCTATGGGATAAGGGACTTCGTCTGGGTGGGAATACATACCAGTTATAGAGAAATCGTCGTGTCTGGAAAGCAGACGCGAAGTGTTCTTGCGAGATTCTATGTCTGGGTCTATGATAATGCAACGTATCATCTTTCGGTCCTCCTTTTAATGGTGTTGATGCTCTTGATGATGGCGGCATTGAGCTCAAATCCTACCAGTAGCAGGAATGAGTTTATAAAGAGCCAGAACATAAATATAAGAATAGCTCCCAGTGACCCGTAAAGCCTGTTGTATTGTGAAAAAGTCTCTATATAAAACGCAAATGCGTATGAGGATATCAATATGAGAATGGTGGACAGTATGGCTCCTGGTGAGAAAAACGGCAGACCTTTGGTCTTGGGGCCAAAGTAGAATATAAGAGATACAGTCAGCAGTATAGCAAAGCATATAAGTATGTATCTACCCACCGATATGATACTGGTAACCTCTATCCCCAGCAACGAAACCGTCATCACTTGATTCCAGAACACCTTACTGAATATGATAAGCGATAGCGTTATTACCAGTATGACAAATAGCATAAAGATGAGGTTAAGTGATACCAGATATTGGTTGATGTAGGGACGCATACTTATCTGGTTATACGAGGTCTTGAAATTGGCTATAAGACCATTTACACCGTTGGTTACAAAAAATATGACACCTATGAACGATACAGATAGCAGTCCACCGCGTTTTATGCTTACTATATCGTGTACGGTAGAGGCCACTGTCTCCCAGGTGTGTGGGGGGAGAGCTTCTTCTATTATCTCCATAAGGGTTTCTTGTAGGCCGTCTATGGGTATGTATGCTATAAGTGAGAATATGAATATCACCCCTGGGAACATAGCCATAAAGAAACTGTAAGCTATGCTTTCGGCACGGGCAGCCAGTGTCCCTTTTACCAGTCCGTTGCCATATAGAGCCAGTATCCTGTAAAGCGAAAGCCGTCCCATAGCAGAAACCTTGACGCTATAAAGCAATCGGCGTATGTGTGCCCATATAGTCATCACAATATCCCACATACTATAAAGCACGCGGTAGATTGCTGTACGTTTGTTATAATGGCGACTCATCGTGATACTGCTACTATATGAATGACAAAAATAATAAAATTAAGTAAAATGCAGTTCAATTATTATTGGGTATAAAAAAAACAGTGCCACACGTGGCACTGTTTTTTAGAACAAGAAGTCATATCCTTTGAGGGACATTTTCTCATATTTGTCTTCGTCAAAACGGTATAGTTTGGATACTTTACCATATGATGTCTCTATCGTTTTATCCAGGTCTATAAGTAGAGCCGAATTAAATACCTTCTTACGGAAATTTCGCTTGTCAAATTTTTTATTGAGGGCTCCTTCATACAGTATCTGCAACTGTGTGAGGGTAAACTCTTTTGGTAGTAGAGAGAATCCCACTGGACGGCGTTTGAAACGGCGTTTAAGACGCTGTTTGGCGTAGTCTATTATCTCGTTGTGGTCAAATGCCAAGTCTGGGATTTCGGTATAGGCAGCCCACATCATGCCTTTCTGTTCTGCCATACGGCGGTCTTCGTCTGTCATTTTCACGATGCAATAGAACCCTACATTTACTACACGTCCCAGAGGATTACGATATACCTTACCAAATGCATTTAGCTGTTCTGAATAAGAGTCTATCGTTTCTGTCATAGGTATAGTCTCTTCCAGAAGCATCTTGGCGTTTAGTTCCAGGCTTTCGTTGGGGCGTACAAAACGTGATGGTAACTGCCAGGCGCCATTAAATGGGTCTTCGTCGCGGCGTTGGATAAGGATACGTAACTTTTCCCCATCAAAAGCAAATATGACCATAGATACAGAAATGGCCACGTTAAAATAGTCTTTAATGTCTTCGCGTGTCATGATATAACGATAGGTGTATATGTGTGCCTGCAAATATATTATTAAACTATAACAAAAACTAAAAAAAATTGATGTATAATTCACAATTATTATGGTTGGAAATAACTAAAATGTGTATTTTTGACACATATTAACGATAATTTTTATCACTATATATTATGAGACGTATTTTATTATTTTCTATGTTGTTCCTCTCGGTAGTGCTATGTGGAGGAAATAATCCTAAATTTTCATTTGCTCTTCTTACCGATACCCATATAAGTGGGAAGTCTTCTATGGAAGACCTTAAAAAGACGGTAGATGATATCAACTCTCGTGATGATATAGAATTTGTCATTATGGCGGGAGACGTAACAGAATTTGGCGCAGACTGGGAACTGGAAGCAGCCCACGAGATTTTTGAAGAACTGGACGTGCCATATTACATAGTGCCAGGAAACCACGATACCAAATGGAGTGAGAGCGGTTGCAATAGTTTTGCACGTATATTTGGTGGTACAGACTTTGCTTTTGAGTCTCACGGGATACTCTTCTGTGGGACTTCATCGGGCCCCAATATGCGTATGGGTATGGCACAGGTGCCACGCGAGTCTATCATTTGGCTGGATAGCCTTATATCTGCAACACCAGATGGTATGCCTATCATCTACACCAACCACAACCCTATGGACGCCTCTCTATCCAATGTAGCAGAAGTCTATGATGTTCTTAAAAAAGGAAACATACAGCTTACTCTGGCAGGGCATTGGCATACAGATAATCTTAAAAACTATGACGGAGTTCCTGCCATAGTGGGGCGTAGTACATTGCGTAGCACACCTCCTAGTAAAGTGGTGGGGTATAACATCATAACGATAGATACTACTACTATGCATCTTACTGTACGCAACCACGAGAGTGGAGGTAAAGATGGCAAAGTGTGGGCAGAGGTTGATATGAAACCTTTTGACCCTTCCATACAGACTACCCGTCCAGACTATTCTCTTAATGAAAAATATCCTAATGCTACTACCGTGTGGGAAAAACAAGAAACGGCCGATATAGGTAGTGGATTTGCAAGTGATGGCACACGTCTTTTCTATGCTACGGCAGCGGGAGAGATAAAATCTATATATGCTCGTACGGGAGGTGATGTGTGGAGCTACAAGACAGGTGGACGTATATATTCTTTCCCGGCATATAGTGCAGGACGTGTGGTATGTGCCTCTACAGATGGTAATGTTTATTGCCTCAATGCCAAAAACGGACGTCTTATATGGGTACACCCTACGGGAAAAGGTATAGTGGCTTGCCCGCTGGTAGAGGAAGGAGTGGTGTATGTAGGCTCATCGGCAGGAGAGTTCTATGCCATAGACCTTATGAGTGGGGATAGAAAGTGGACATTTGACGGAGTGAAAGGATTTATAGAGGCTCGTGCTGTGGCAGATGACGAGAAAGTTTACATAGGCTCTTGGGGTAATGAGTTCTATGCGCTGGATAGAAAAGATGGTACGTTGGTTTGGAAGTGGAACAATACGGGTAGCCGTATGTATTCGGCTGCGGCGTGCTGGCCAGTGATATCGGGAGATAAAGTATTTATCACCACCCCCGAACGCGCTACACGAGCATTGGATAAAAACACAGGAGAAGAGATATGGTTCTCCAAAGAACCTAATGGACGTGAAAGCCAAGGTATATCATTGGACGGAAAAGAACTATATGTCAAGACTATGCTTACCAATGAACTGGTAGCAGTAGATGCTGTGGCAGATACTTGTAAGATAGTATGGAAATGTCCTCTACCCAATGACCAGGATATGGATTTAGCACCGGCTCCTATTATGAGTAATTCAAATGCCGTATTTGTTCCATCGAGCATAGGTAAGGTGTATGCAGTGAGTCGTGATGGCAGTCGTGTCATCTGGGCAAAAAAACTATCAAATACCGTTATAAATCATATAATGCCATTGGACGAAAAGACAGTCGTAGCATCTACTATGGACGGTAAGATAGTATGTATAAGTTACACAGAAAACTAAACAATAGATAAATATGAAAAGACTTTTACTATCATTATTCCTGTTGTGTGCACTTATGCTACAGGCACAGGAGGGAAAAATCAAATTTGCTGTATTGGCAGACACTCACCTAGGGGCTTATGCTTCGGCATCGGCAGACTTGCGTGCAGTTATGGAAGATATCAACTCCCAGAGCGATATAGAATTTATCATCATAGCGGGGGATATAACAGAATTTGGTACCGATGAAGAGATAATGGCTGTAAAAAAAGAACTGGAAATCAATAAAAAACCATTGCTTTTTGTGCCAGGTAACCACGATACCAACTGGAGTGAAAGCGGTTGCACTACATTTAACAAAGTGATGGGTGGCAGCCAGTTCCGCTATATGCACGACGGGGTGTTGTTCCTAGGGATATCATCTGGCCCATATATGCGTATGGGACCTTGCCAGGCTCCACGTGAAGACATAGAATGGCTGGCAAAAAATCTTAAAGAAACACCAGAGGATACACCTGTGGTATTTGTGTGCCATTCACCACTTACATTGACTGCCATAGCCAATGCCGACCAAATAATAGACCTGCTCAAAACACGCAACATACAGTTTGTCATAGCAGGACACTATCACGTCAATTCTGCGACAGATTTTGAGGGAATACCAGGCTTCCTATGCCGTTCTACATTGCGTACAAAAGAAAAATGTGGGGGTTACACTATCTTTACGATAGAGAATGGAAAGGTAGATGTGGTAGAACGTCGTCCTTGTGATGAGGCTCCTCGTGAGGCTTGGGCTACGCTTACTCTTAAAAAATTTGATGCGGCAGCAACTCCTCGCCCTGCCCGCCAAGACTATACGGCCGATAATGCCCGTACGTCTCGCATAACACAGCTTTGGCACGTACAAGACCATAGCGATATAGCATCGGGTGTTATACAGGAGGGTAAAGTTGTTTACTTTACCAATACACTGGGTGAATTACGCGCATTGGACGCAAAGACAGGAAAATACCTATGGACATTTGCTACGGGGGATAAGATATATTCAGAACCTGTGTATTACGATAAAAATATCTACTTCACTTCGACAGATGGTGGTGTGTATTGTGTGTCTGCACGCAAGGGAAAACTGGTGTGGAAACATATGACAGACTATCCTATATTGACTACTCCTGCCATAGAGAATGACACGATGTATGTGGCTGGGGGTAAGGGACGTTTCTATGCTTTTGATGCAGTAGGAGGAAAACTGTTGTGGCAGTACGAAGGCATAAATGGTTATATGGAGGCACGTCCAGCGATAGGTAAAAACGTGGTAGGTATAGGCTCTTGGGCGGCAGAATTTAATGCTATCAATAAAAAGGACGGTACGCTGGCTTGGAAATTTGCACCTGGATTGAACCGTTATTTCTCTCCTGGAGCGACTTGGCCTGTGTCATATGGCGGACGTATCTATGCCCAGAGTTCAGATTATAATCTGTACTGTTTTGATGAAAAAGACGGACATCGTGTGTGGGCTACCAAAAAACCTAACGGTCGCGAATCATTGGGTGCCGAACCAGATGGCAGTGTTCTATACCTAAAGAGTATCAATGACTATATCATAGCAATAGACGCTACGGTAGATACATATAAAGAACTATGGCGTGCCAATATAGGAATGGGACCAGAATACGGCCCTACACGTATCACTGTCAATGACACCAAAGCATTTATTCCTACTGGCAACGGCAAGGTTTACTGTCTGGATAAAAAGACAGGAGAGACGCTGTGGTGTCATCGTTTCTCGTCATCGCTTATAACCTGTGTATATCCCGTAGGGCAGGAGGCTCTTATAGTAACTACTATGGGTGGAGCCATACACTATATGAAACTTTAATCCTGCCTTTAATATAAGGCAAAAAAACACCCCCGCCACGAGTGGCGGGGGTGTTAGTTTTAAAAAATCTTATATTTTTTGAGATACGTCACTTGTATAAGTCGTAGAGTTCCATCTACCGTATCATTTTTATCTATGAAATAGACTTTTTTATCTACCATAGTATCTCCCCAAGCTTCGGCAGTAGCTTTATCTGCAAAGGGAAGCATAGTATCAAGGTCTATAACCGTCACTTCATTTAAGAACGAAGTAGGGCGATAAATTATCTCTACCGTGTCGTCCCATTTTACTTCTCTTATCCGTGCCAATTTTTCTAAATCATAGTTTATATGAAAAAATGTTAATTTATAATTTTTTTGCTCCGACTTTATCCAAAAACCCATAGGGTCTGATAAAATATATTCATCTTGTTTAGGATAACCTTTCATTACTCCTTCATCCCCGCCTAATGGTTGAGATGTAAATGTTACATATACCGTTTCTCTTTCCTGTGCCTGTGCTACTACTCCCAGTAACAACATAGCCATAACCAGTAATTTTTTCATAATGGTAGATACTTTTATTTATGCTGCTAATTTAGTGAAAAATAAATAAAAACCCCACCAAAAGGTGGGGTTTTAGTTTTAAATCTTATACCTAAATGAATTTACTCTACGTCTTTAAATTTAAAGACATATAGAATAGGGTTACTCGTAGGTGTGAGTTTTGAATATGCTTCTTTTAATACTCGTTGATAGCCGGGGCTTTCTGGTGTTTTATATACGCGTGCATTCCCGTCTTTATCAAATAGCCCGTCAAACACACTCATAGCAGATATGATATACT
>JAFYKQ010000045.1 GCA_017537565.1 Flavobacteriales bacterium | reverse complement strand
GGTTACAACGAAGCTCTTATAGCCTATATTCTCGCCGCATCATCTCCTACACACGCGATAGATGATGATGTCTATCACGATGGTTGGGCTTCGTGGAGCCGTGAGAGATTTGGTGCATATGCCGAATACTATGGTATGATGTTGCCACTGGGCGAAGAGCGTTATCTGGGAGGGCCGCTCTTTTTTGCTCATTATTCTTTTTTGGGGCTGTGCCCTGTGGGATTGAGGGATAGGTATGCTATGTATTGGCAGCAAAATGTACGTCATACGCTTATAAACAGAGCTTACTGTATGGATAATCCTTATGACTGGGAAGGTTATGGGGAAAATCTATGGGGGATCACGGCTTCTTGTGGAGTGCCCAGTGGTTATATGGCTCATATGCCGGGATATTGGTTTGATAGGGGGGTGATAGCTCCTACGGCAGCGGTGAGCAGTATGCCTTACACACCACGTTATTCTATGGAGGTGCTTAAAAACTTGTACAGGAATTATGGAGAGCAGGTATATGGTAGGTATGGATTTTATGATGCGATAAAGATAGAGAAAGGCAAGGCGTGTGTACGCAAAGAATATCTCTCCATAGACCAAGGTCCACAAGTGGTGATGATAGAAAATCATCGTACAGGATTGTTATGGAGACTGTTTATGAGTGACGAAGATGTGGAAAGAGGACTATCCCGTCTGGGTTTTTCCATAGATGAAACACGATAAAATAATAACTCAAAAATAAATCTTATGACAAAAACATACATTGAAGAAAAACCAAATAATACAGGAGGCAGATGGTATGTCCCTGTGATGATGTTGGGACTGGTGGTGCTTGTAGCCTGTACGGTAAAGGAGAGTTTTATATCGCCGTCTGGAAGTACAGAAGATTATTTCCGCTCCCGTGAGGTAGAACGCAGGGTAGATTCATTGATGCGTCTTCTCACACTGGAAGAAAAGATAGGACAGTTGTGTATGTACACTTCACATCACGATGTGACGGGGCCTTCTACGCCTATCTATACCGAAGAACTCATAAGAGAAGGAAAAGTAGGTGCTATGTTTAATGCCTTTACAGCTTCTCACAATGCCCACCTGCAACGCATAGCGGTAGAAGAATCACCTCGAGGGATACCTATACTCTTTGGTTATGATGTGATACACGGTTTTAAGACCATATTCCCTATAAATCTTGCTATGAGTTGCTCATGGGATACTATCCTTGTGGAGCAGGTAGCACGAGTATCGGCTATGGAGGCTACGGCATCGGGTGTCAAGTGGGCTTTTTCTCCTATGTGTGACATATCACGCGACCCGCGATGGGGTCGCGTGAGCGAAGGCAGTGGAGAGGATTATCTACTATGTGGTAAGATGGGAGCAGCTATGGTACGAGGCTATCAAGGGGAAGATATGTCGAGTGATACATCGCTCGTGGCGTGTGTGAAGCATTTTGCGGGTTATGGGGCGGTGCAGGCAGGACGTGATTATCATACGGTAGATATTACAGACCGCACATTGCGTGGGGTGTATCTTCCTGCATATAAAGCAGCATTGGACGCTGGAGCGGGTAGTGTGATGACAGCCTTTAACGAAGTAGATGGTTGCCCGGCTACGGCCAGCTATTATCTTATGACAGATATATTACGCGACCAGTGGGGTTTTGGTGGGCTGGTGGTTTCAGACTATACGGCTGTAATGGAACTGCTGCATCACGGTACGGCTACCGATAGTCTTTCTGCCACCGCCCAAGCAGTAAACGCAGGTGTTAACATAGATATGGAGAGTGATTTTTATCGTCAGTATTTGCGTCGAGCGGTGGAATATGGCTATGTGAGTGAAAAACAAGTGGACCGCATGTGTCGTGATGTACTCCGTATAAAATTCTATGCAGGATTATTTGATAATCCATATCAAAATACAGATGTCACGAGAGAAAAGACTGCACACCAGAAGGATAGTTATATGCAACTTTCCCGTCGTGTGGCACGGGAGTCTTGTGTTCTGCTGGAGAACGAAGGTATGGCATTACCGCTGGATACGGCACTTAACATAGCAGTTATAGGCCCATTGGCAGATAGTCGTGATGACCTTTTAGGCTCGTGGCGTGCGGCAGGAGATACCCTGGGTGTGCTGTCTATACTTGATGCTATGAAGGAGCGATTCCCACACATAAGCTATGCCAAAGGTTGCCCGATGATGGAAGATGACACCACTGGTTTTGCTCGTGCCAGAGAAATAGCCACTACGGCCGATGTAGTGCTTATGGTATGTGGTGAGTCTTGGCAATGGACGGGAGAGGCTGCCAGTGTTACCGATATATCACTGCCATCTATCCAAGATAAACTCCTGCAAGTGGTGCGTGGAGTTAATCGCAATGTGGTAATGATTCTCTTAAACGGTCGTCCGCTGGAACTTACAGATGTTATCCCTTATACCAATGCTATACTTGAAGCTTGGTATCCAGGTAGTAACGGTGCTCGCGGAGTGGTTGATATCATAAGCGGTGATTATAATCCTTCGGGGCGTCTTACTATGAGTTTCCCTATGCGAGTAGGACAGGTTCCAGTGCACTATGATATGAAAAACACAGGTCGACCTTACACGCCCGATAATCCCCGGCAGAAGTATCTTTCGCGGTATCTCTTCACTCCCAATAGTCCTCTTTATCCATTTGGCTATGGGTTATCTTATACCAGTTATGAGTATAGTGATGTGAGTGTGGAGGAAGACCATTATCTCACAGGAGAACCCATACGTATAACGGCCAAAGTAAAGAATACGGGTGCTGTGGCAGGTTGGGAGACAGCACAGCTCTATGTACGAGATGTGATAGGTAGTGTAACACGTCCTGTAAGAGAACTTAAAGCCTGGCAGAAGGTCTATCTTGCCCCTGGCGAGGAACGTGAGATATTATTCACACTTACAGAAAAAGACCTTTCGTTCTACCGTGCCGATATGACTTGGGGGATAGAGGAAGGTCGATATGATGTGTGGGTAGGGGGAGATAGTAATGCCAGCGAAGGAGATTATTTTTACATCAAAGAATAAATAACCGATATGAAAAAGACATTATTTATGATGCTACTGCTGTCCTTTGTGGTGCTGGAAGGACAGACGGTACGTACAGCCCGCCATATAATACTGGATATAGATGGTGGTGTAGATGACACTCGGGCTTGTGTGGCATTCCTCTCTTCACCCGATACCGAAGTGATGTGTATCACTACCACCGATGGAATACTCAGTGGGAGAGATGCTGCCTATCGGGCGTGCCGTATGTTGTCATATTTAGGCCACGAAGGAATCCCTGTGGTGCCGTCTCGTGATACCACTTATGAAAAATCGTGGATAAATGCTGTGTGTAATACGGCTTACTGTGGGCGAGACAAGGACACTACTTGCTCACCCAGTGTACATACTGTTGGTGATGTGATGTCAAATGCTACATTGGGTAGTCCCAAAAAAGCTATCATAGTAGCCTGTGGTCCTCTTACAAATGTGGCCAATTTTATTATAAGGGACTATCCGCTGTCATCTATGCGTATAGAGGAAATAATATGGTCTTCTCGTGCAGATGACACAGACTATAACCTCACTGCCGATACAGCAGCATATAACGCGGTTGTAAAAAGTGGTATTCCTTTGCGGGCTGTATGTGCAGGGGACTGTGAGGTAGATGAAAAAGACCTGTCCCGTATATATGAAAAGATAGATACGCCCTATGGTATGCTTCTTTCTGCTTCAGCCAAAAGTATTTATCCTCATCGTCCGCCACTTTCAGACCTATGTACGGTGCTTTATATCTATTATCCTCAGTTGTTTGACAGTGAGGATAGAGATGGAGTGCTGTGTTGTAGTCTGTCTTCACGTGTGAGGGAAAAGGACGTGTTGCAGGCTATAAAATGTGTGATGGAAAGCTCTTTTTACAAAGAGGGACAGATGTATGACGGCCTCCCCGATGAAGAAAGATTGTTTTATGATGACGTGAGAGATATCAAGGATAGCGTCATATCGCGTTATGGCCATAGCGAATGGCGGGCATCTGTCATCACGGGGGAATTGCACGGTCATCTGGGAGTGTACGCCATAGTGGGAGTGAAGATGGGGCAGAGAGCCCGCGAATATATGGGTGTGGGAATAGACGATGTAAAGATAGAGAGCTATACCCACACGTCTCCCCCACAGAGCTGTATGAATGACGGCCTGCAAGTGTCCACTGGTGGGACATTGGGACACGGTCTTATAAATGTGGATTGTAAAGATAGTGTGTGTGGGTATCCCAAGGCTCGGTTTACATATGGAGGGAAGGATATTCTCATCGCTCTTAAACCTTCTGTGCAGAAAGAAATAGATGATGCGCTTATGCAGGCAGTTATAGATTATGGACTATGTACAGATGATTATTGGGATAGAGTGAGGGAATTGGCACTGTATTATATGGTAGAGTTGGATAGGAGAGAGATTTTTGATATAAAAAATTTAAGAGAAGATAACATTTAATGTCTATATTCTTTATATTTGTAGCTTGTAATGATATAAACAATTGGTAATAGTTGATAAACTTATTGTTTTACAGATGATGTTATGTTTCACATAATAGAAAAACGCACAGAAATATATAAAGCCAGGCATTATGATAAACAATAAAATAACGATAGGAGTATCTGTCGGAGACATAAACGGTATAGGTGCCGAGGTGATTATCAAGACATTTGATAATCCTACTATGTTGGAGCTATGTACGCCTGTCATATTTGGCAGTAGCAAACTAATATCCTATTATAAAAAACTATGTGGTAGTGATATGCCCTTTGTGGGGATAGATGATGTATCACAGGTTATACAGGGCAAGGTAAATATAGTCAATCTATGGCAGGAGGCGCCTGTCATCACGCCCGGTCGAGATACCGAGGAAGGTGGACGTTTGGCATATTCATCTCTCAAGGCTGCAACCGAAGCATTAAAGGCAGGAGATATAGATGCACTGGTAACAGCCCCTATTAACAAAAAGAATATCCAGTGTCAAGATTTCCATTTCCAGGGCCATACAGAATATCTGGCATCGGTACTGGGAGGAGAGCCTCTTATGTTTCTTATATCAGATGCGTTGAAGATAGCTGTGGCTACGGGGCATATATCTATAAGTAGTGTGGGGGATGCCATTACAGAATCTCTTATAGAGAAACGTATATTGCAGATGGAGGATTCGTTGCGACGTGATTTCTGTATAGAAAAACCTCGTATAGCGGTTATGGGGCTTGACCCACATACGGGAGACGGAGGTGTGATAGGCACCAAAGATGATGAGGTTATAGCGCCTGTCATAAGACGTATGTTTGATGAAGGGCATTATGTGTTTGGTCCTTATTCTTCAGATGGGTTCTTTGGTAGCGGAGCATATACACATTTTGATGCTACGTTGGCTATGTATCACGACCAGGGTCTTATACCGTTTAAGACTATTGCATTTGAGGATGGTGTGAATTTTACAGCGGGATTGTCGCGTGTACGCACCTCGCCAGACCACGGTACGGGGTATGATATAGCAGGAAAAAATATAGCCGATGCTTCTTCGTTCCGTCGTGCGGTATATGATGCGATAGATATATTTATGGCGCGAAAGGAGTATGAACAACTCACAGAGAATGTTTTACGCCCACAGAAGATACGTGCAGGAAGTGTTGCTGCCGCCGAAGACGAGCCAGATATGAGAGATATGGAGGGTTGATTTTAAAAAATTATTTTTTATTCTTCAATTCACATATTATTATTACCTTTGCACCCGCCGTAGAGGTAAAAGGTGCATATAAAATTTTCAGAGTATGAAAGACCCTATGAAAGAATATGATATCCCTATTACCTCGCTCAAGGCAGGGGTACACACTTTTTCTTATGATGTGACTCAGGATTTGATGGATTACTTTGGGTATGAGGACCATTGGGACGATGCTAGAGTAAAAGTCGAGGTGAGACTGGAAAAAAGAGGGAGTGTGATGCGTCTGGATATAGATGTAGAGGGAGATATTCGTACTTGGTGTGATGTTACAGATGAAGAGTTCCGCCTGCCGATAAAGAGTAGCGATAGTTTTACGGTAAAGGTGCAGGAGATAGAAACAGATGACGACCAAGTGATAGTCCTCTCGCCTCTGGATACGGTGCTTAACGTAGGACAGTATATATATGAGGTTATAGTACTGTCTGTCCCACAGAAACGATATCATCCGTCGTATGTCGAGGAGCGTGGCGATGTAGATTTGGAAGAAGAGATGGATTGGGACGATGATGATAAGGGAGACGATGACTGGAGTGATGAAGATTGGGAGGACGAAGATTTGGCGGGTGAAGATTATGTGATGGATAGTAATGTGGCACCTATTTATAGTACAGAAAATACAGAAAGCCCTAGTGGAGATGATGATATAGACCCTCGCTGGGCAAAACTGAAAGATATATTGAATAACAAAACAAAATAATACAAAAATGGCACATCCTAAAAGACGTCAGGGTTCTACCAGAAGAGACAAAAGAAGAACAAACGACAAAGCTGTCGCAAAACAAGTGAGCGTATGCCCAGTAACAGGTGAAGTACACCTTACTCACCGTGCATACTGGCACGAAGGCAAACTTTACTATCGTGGTAAAGTGGTTGTAGATAAAACTGTAGCCGAAGCCTAAGCCTCTTACACAATATAAAAGACACGATATTCACGGTGGGAAATATCCCGTCGTGAGTCTTTTATTTTAAATATGTGATGGTATTTGATGACGATAAAGCGGGCTCCTGTGGAGCCCGCTTTATCGTCATTTCCTTCCAGAGCGACGTTGAGCCTTTCGTTCTTTTTTCCTGGATATGCGAGATGTTGCTTCCTGCATTTGTCGGCTGGTGGAATCTCCCTGTGAATAGAAATATGATATGTTCTCCCAGTGTGCAGGATAGTACATTATGTAGCCTTTCCTGTAAAAGTCTTTGATGATGTTTTCTATCACTCGGTCTTCGGCGACATATAGTGGAGCGTATTCTCTTTTGAGTGATAACGAGAACATAGCAGCAGCATTGTTCCACCACCAAGCCTTCCATCCGCTTTTAAGGTCGCGGGCTATCTCATAGGCAGACAGTCCCGTAAGACGATGAACCAACTTTATAAGCACGCGTCCGTCATTGCGGGACATATTTTTAAGAGCTTCTTCATAACGGGAGAAGAGCATTTTCTGTGTGTCGTTTACCGTATGGCGGAAGTCGCGTTTGGTTGCCCCCTTGCGGTAGTGGTCTATCTCTTGCAGGTGGTCGGCAGCCAGTGTGGCATATTCCCAGGTGCGTAGAATCCTCCCGCGTAGTCTCAATGAATCCTCCCTGCTTATGCTGTCTTTATAGATGGGTGTTACCTGCACTTCGTCCAGTATGCCTATAACGGGAGCCGATGTATTGTCTTGGCTCTTTTTTTGAGCATATAGGGCAGATGTGTGTGTAAAGTGCATAATAAGAACCATTATCATCACGGTAATGGTCTTACCGTTATAAAGATGGGGTTTCATAAGCCTCAAATGTTATTGCGGGGGCTAATGTATATAAATTGTTACTTTTTTTCAAAAAATAGATAAAAAAATAAACGTAAAAGCAGTTTTATCACTATATTTGACCTTTAAAAGGAGACAGATTATAAAGTAAAAAAATTAAAATTATAGATATGGAATTTGTAGTATCTAGTTCGGTTATATTGCGTGCCACAACTACACTGGGGGGCATAATAAGTTCCAGTAGCTCACTGCCTATACTGGATAATTTTCTTTTTGAACAGAAGGGCGGTCGCCTTACCATATCTGCATCAGATATGGAGACTACTATGATGTCCACTATCGAGGTGGAAGGTAGTGGCGAAGGCAAAGTGGCTGTTCCTGCCAAGATGCTTCTGGAGATACTTAAAACATTCCCAGAACAACCTATCACGTTCTCTACAGATGAAGCGGCACACCTGCTCAATATAAACTATGGTGGTGCAGATAGCGAAGGCACGTGTGATATCCCATATGAAGATGCAGATGAATATCCACAGATGCCAGCTATGGAAAACGTTACACAGACGGTTGTAACGTCAGAAATCCTGGCTTCGGCGATACAGAAGACGCTTTTTGCTACGGGTAATGACGATATGCGTCCTGTGATGTCGGGTGTGTTGTTTAAGTTCACTCCAGATGGTCTTATTTTTGTCGCAACAGATGCTCACAAACTGGTGAAATATGTACGCGAAGATATATCTAGTCCTGTGCCAGTGGAATTCATTATGCCTAAAAAACCTCTTAACATAATGAAGAGTATGATGGCGGGTGTGGCGTGTGATGTAACTATCACGTTTAACCAGACGAATGCTCGTTTCCAGACAGATGACATAGTTATAGTATGTCGATTGATAGATGGTAAATACCCAAATTATGAGGCTGTCATTCCAAAGGAAAATCCAAATCAGCTGGTTATAGACCGTACGCTTTTCCAGAATTCATTGCGTCGTATAGCTCTTTTCTCCAATAAAGTTACCCACCAGACACGATTGAGCCTTTCTCCTAATGAGGTTCTCATTTCTGCCGAAGACCGCGATATGGGTAAAAAGGCTGTCGAAAAAGTACCTTGTGCATATAGAGGAGATAAGATGGATATAGGCTTTAACTCTCGTTTCTTGTTGGAAATGTTGGGTAATCTTGAAAGCAAAGACGTAACGATAGATATGTCTGCTCCCAACCGTGCGGGTATATTGCGTCCAGTAGAAAGCCCATAGGGTGAAAATATCACTATGCTGGTGATGCCTGTTATATTGAGTAACTAGTAGTAGATATAAATGAATGAAAAAGAGCGACACCGTGTCGCTCTTTTTTCTGTTTTTTGCATTAAATTTAACATATTATACATTAAACCTTTCTGTGTTTTTTACGTCATAAGGGTAGTATAATTTAATAACAAAATAAAAAGAACGAGTATTGATGAAAAATGTGTGTTGTTTTGTCTTTTTGACATTGGCGTTATTGTGCTCAGATGTAGCATTTGCCCAGTTTGGAGGAGGGCCTGGTGGATTTGGTGGAATGCCCCCCGGAGGTATGCCTCCAGGTGGAATGCCTCCTGGTATGGGTCGTAATAATAACGCTAGGTCTAGACAGCAGGGTATGCCAAGTGTGTTGGCAGAAGACGAGGGACGTAAGATAGGTAGCGTGAACGGTACGGTCATAAATATACTGGACCAGAAACCGGTAGAATATGCTACGGTATCGGTCATTGATACCAAGACTGGAAAAGTTGCAACGGGAGGTATCACAAACTTTAAGGGAGTGTTTAACATAAAACAAATCCCCGAAGGCGAATACAAGGTGGTGGTTACATATATAGGTTATGAGGATTACACATCATCGCCTATCACTCTTTCAAATAAGAATCGTCACGTAGATTTATCTACCGTATATCTGGAAGAAAAAATAGAGGCACTTGATGAGGTTACCATCACTCCCGAATTTAGCTCTATCGAGAACCGTATAGATAAACAGGTGGTAAACATAGGTCGTGATATGATTACGGGCGGAGCAATGGCTCGTGATGTATTTGAAAATCTGCCTATGGTGGACGTAGATTTTGACGGTAACGTGGAACTGCAAGGCTCATCGGTCAAGGTGTTGTTAAATAACCGCCCTACCGATATGTCTGTGGCAGACCTTCTGGAATCTATACCTGCCGAAATCATAGACAAGGTAGAACTTATCACAAACCCTTCGGCCAAACAAGACCCCGATGGTGTGGGTGGTATCATCAATATCATTACCAAACGCGGTATGAGTATGTATGGTTATACGTTCAACACTCGCCTGGGTATAGATACAAAAGGTAAAATGAACGGAGGACTTAATTTCAGTACATATTCTGGTAAATTCCTCTATTCGTTGAGTTATAACTTTAATTTCAGCGAGGACTCTCGTGATAATGAAACGTACCGTGCCGAATATCGTACTACGGCTGCCCGTCCCAATCCTTATCTTAACTATCAGTTTGGTGAGAGTGAGAGTTCGCGTATGAACCACTATGTAAAGGCATCTATCGACTATCTTCCAAATAAGAAAAATGCGTTTTCTTATAATATATCGGTAGGACCACGTCGTAGTGATAGTGAGGGAGTCTCTTCGTCATATTTCTTGCCATTAGATGTAGCGTATGATGATATTACCAAGGAAATAGCACAAGAGATAGTTGACGAATATGCTGCCAATATGGACCCTTATTTCAATCGCTATCGTGAAAATGCGTCTGAAAACAAGAGCCTGTCGGTGCAGAATGCTCTTACTTTCCGTCGTGATATGTCAGACTATGAGTATCTGGAGGTAGATGTGAGCCACGACTTCAATGACAACAAAGGTTATTCGCAAATACTTAATACGGTTTCGGGTAATGCAGGCGGTCGTTTAACAACCGATGATGTTACAGATAACCATACATACTCACATCTGCTATCGGCCCGTGTGGACTATTCCAAGGAAGTGAGAGGTACGTCAAAATTTGAGGTGGGAACAAAGGCTGATTTCACGTGGAGAGATATGCCTTATTTCTACTACATAGACAATATTCCAGATATGCAGCGTTCAAACCACTTTAAGTATGACCAACAGCTTATAAGTCTGTATGCGACTTATGCGAGATATGTGGGTAACTTTACTCTTCAAGTGGGTTTGCGTGGTGAGCAGACTATTTATCATACACTGGGCCTGGGAGTGGAGCGTGACGGCAGCGAAATCATATATTCAGAAAGCAAAGATGTGTCGTTGTATCGTGATTATTTCTCATTGTTCCCATCGGCTGGTGTGATGTATAAATTTGGTTCAAATAACACGCTTTCGTTGAACTATTCGCGTCGTGTAACACGTCCTAACGTTATGACACTTAACCCTTCATATCGTTTTGACGACCCTATGTATGTAACGGTTGGTAACCCTTATCTGGATCCTTCGTTTACCAATTCGCTGCTTTTCAGATATAACAAGAGACTGAGCAACAAAGGATTTTTGGGACTTAATGTGTCTTACCGCAATAGTACAGACCAGGTGGAACGTATCACTACGCGTGTAGACCCTACCGACCCTACCAAACCCGAGGGCGATGTGCTTTACACTACATCGGCCAATATAGGTTCATCATATAACATATCGGCAGGACTTATGTTCTCATATCGTCCGTTTAAGTTCTGGAACATAAGTTTCAATGCACAGTATGTATATCGTGAGACAGATATTCCAGACCGCACAAACTATATAAAAAGCGCAGGACAGTATTCGTTGCGCCTTAACAACAATTTCTCTATCCCAGAGACCAAGACACGTATCCAGTTCCGTCTTAACTACAATGGACCTCGTACACAGTTGCAGGGTAAATCAGAAGCTACACTGGTGGCTTCGATGGGTGTGAGCCAGAACTTCTTGAAAGACAAGCTTAATGCCAGCATACGTGTAAACGACCTGTTCAATAGTATGAAGAGCAATTCAAATACCTATGGTGATGATTATGTGATGTTTAATAACAACCGTATGAACCGTCAGGTGGTATCCTTCACTGTTTCATATCGTATATCTGAAATCAAGTTCAAGGATAAACGTGCCAAAGGTCTAGGTGGTGGAGAACAGGAATTGGCTCCAGACACAGCTCCTGCAGCACAGTAATAGGATAAAGGTTATTCTATATAAAAACCGCCGCCCTCGGGGCGGCGGTTTTACTTATCCAGAAAAAAAGCGATTAAAAAGTGTTAAAATAATTTGTCATATTAAATAAGGTTTATATATTTGCACCACTGT
>JAFYKQ010000044.1 GCA_017537565.1 Flavobacteriales bacterium | reverse complement strand
GAGTTTCATAGCCTCGGGTAGGATTTCTTCGGCACGTAGTTGTTTAAGCTGTGCCACCATATTGGTGTACATACCTCCGGGTACCTCGGCTTTTTTAACCACTTCGTTTGGTGCAGGGAAGTTAAAGTATGCCTCTATTGCTTGACATTGGCTATTAAGAGTTGCAAAATCCTGAGCTTTGATGGCAGCTACAGCCTTGTCTATCATAGCATCTACCTCGGCAGGTATTTCTCCTAGTGGGTCAAATGGACGTGCAAATTGTTTAACAGCGTCGTATGCTTCCAGTTCTTTTCTTATCGATAGCAGTTCGGCATTGATGCGTGCTACAGCTTCCATATTTACATTCATCTCTACACCCATCTTTTTACAGAATACATAGATGAGTTCTATGGCAGGAGCAGCAGGGCCACCAGCAAAGTTCCAGATGTTTGTATCTACTATGTCAACACCAGCAGCGATGGCCGCCACTACCGATGATAGTCCATAACCCGGTGTAGAGTGTGTATGGAAATCTACCGGAACCTTTAGGTTTTTCTTAAACAGTGATATAAGCGAATATGCACGTTCTGGTGGGATAAGACCACTCATGTCCTTGATGGTAATCATATCGGCACCCAATGCTTCCATCTCGCGAGCTTTGGCGAGGAAGTACTCATCTGTGAATACTTTTTTGGGTGGTTTAGGCCCGCCAAAGAGAGCTTTTATCTTCTGTCCCAGTGTAAATGGAGGATACTGTGGGTCTATGGTGTAACATACGGCACAGTCTGCCTTACCGCCATATTGTTTGACATATTTGACAGTGGATTTAATGTTGTCCACGTCATTAAGAGCATCAAATATACGCATTATACCCAGTCCAGAATCTATCGCATTGCGGCAGAAACCGTCTATGATTTCGTCTGTGTAAGGAGCATAGCCAAATAGGTTACGTCCGCGTGATAGGGCTGTAAGCAGAGATACGTCTCCCACCACAGATTTTATCTTTTCCAGTCTATGCCAAGGGTTTTCTCCTAGATAACGCATCACAGAGTCTGGAACGGCACCGCCCCATACTTCCATGGCGTAAAAACCAGCTTCTGTATAGTGATTTATTACACGGTCTACCTGTGACTGATTCATTCGTGTAGCAAAAGAAGACTGCTGACCATCGCGTAGTGTCAAGTCTCTTATAAGTAGTGTTCTGCTCATAAATTATAAAGTATAAAAGTTTTCAAAATGTTTTGGTTTGTATCTAGATAAGGGAAATGTCTATATCCCATATCTCCCTCCAAATATACTTTATTTTTAAATAGCTTTTTAAAAAACGTCAATTTTTTACACAAAAAATGTAATAAAATCAAATATGTCGTCGTGTGGGGGTAGAAAGATTAAAGTTTTTTCTATATTTGCATTTGATTTTAAAGTAAATATTAATTCTAATACTCTATAAAGTTATGTTCAAAAGTCATCCTAAAGGGTTAATCCCTGCTGCTCTTGCCAATATGGGTGAACGTTTCGGGTACTACATTATGAATGCGGTACTGGTGCTTTTCCTATGTTCAAAATTTGGTGTGAGTGGCGAGCTGAGTGCAGGTATCTATTCTGTATTCTACACTAGTATTTATATCCTGGCATTGCTGGGAGGTTTTATAGCCGACAAGACTCGTAACTACAAGGGAACCATTATGAGTGGTCTTGTGGTGATGGCACTAGGTTATGTGGTTCTTTCTATTCCTATCCTGGCTACTCCACAGAACTCTATGGGGCTGCTGGCTCTTACTTGTGGAGCGTTGGCTCTTATAGCATTTGGTAACGGTCTTTTCAAAGGTAACTTGCAGGCATTGGTGGGACAGATGTATGACAACCCACAGTATGCAGATAAACGAGATGCAGGTTTCCAGATATTCTATGTGTTTATAAACATAGGTGGTTTAGTAGCTCCATTTGTTGCTCCATACTTGCGTGAATGGTGGTTGGGTACTCACGAGATGATGTACAATGCATCTCTTCCAGAATTGTGCCACAATTACATAGCAAATGGTGAAGCTATGAGCGGGCTTGAAAACCTTAAAACTCTTATGGTTGCTTGTGGTGGTGATATAAACAATCTGGCTACTTCTTGTGCAGAATACCTTAAAATATTTAACGAAGGTGTTCACTATTCTTTCCTAGCTTCTGTTGCAGCGATGCTTATATCTCTAGCTATATTTATAGCAACTAGAAAGATATATCCTACTCCAGCCAAAAAAGAAGCTGCCGAAGTAGTAGGTTACACAGCCGAAGAAAAAACTGCTATGGCCAATGAAATCAAAAAACGTATGTACGCTCTATTTGCTGTTCTTGGTGTGGTTATCTTCTTCTGGTTTGCATTCCACCAGAATGGTACTTCGCTATCACTATTTGCTCGTGACTTCATAGACACATCGTCTATCGCTCCAGAGATATGGCAGGCTGTAAACCCATTCTTTGTGATAGTGCTTACACCAGTAGTGGTATGGATATTTGCGGCTCTTTCTTCTCGTGGAAAAGAAGTTTCTACGCCTCGTAAGATAGCCATCGGTATGTTGATAGCGGGTCTTGCATATCTATTCCTGGCTGGTTATTCATATATGATGGGTTATCCTTCTGGTGAGGAGTATCGTGGATTGGCAGTAGATGCACAGGCACAGCTTAAAGCAGGTGCTTGGGTGATGATAGTTCTTTACTTCTTCTTGACAGTAGCCGAACTGTTCATCTCTCCACTAGGTCTGTCATTTGTATCAAAAATCGCTCCTAAACACCTACAAGGTCTATGCCAAGGTCTATGGTTGGGTGCTACTGCTCTGGGTAACAGTATCCTATGGGTGGGTCCATTGATGTACAACGCTATGCCATTGTGGTTGTGCTGGACAGTATTCTTGGTAGTATGTCTGGTGGCTATGGGTGTGATGTTGGGTATGGTTAAATGGTTGGAACGTGTAGCCAAATAATCATTGGATAATAAATAATATCACGATAATAAAACCGCCTGCGGGATGCCGCAGGCGGTTTTTTATGGGAGAGAGAGTAGTGGGGCGAAGAAGAAGGTATTGTAGAGAGTTTTTACAATATGTGTAAAGTCCCTAGATGGTAACTGTCATTTGAAAAAGAGACTCCTACATCTATGTGGGAAGGTTCTATGCCTTCTGTGTATGGTATATGGGTGTCTATGCGTTCGCTCTCGATAGTGGTGGTAAGGTTTATGTTATAGACCGCAGTGTCGCTCATAGATATACTGCCTTCTATCGTTATATCGCACTCTCCTGTTGTAATCACATCTGGTGTGGTACTCACTGTCAAATGCCAGCATTGTATGCCTTCGCGGTTTTCGGCTACCGATAGGGATATGTAAACATCTACCGCAACGCTGCTGTTTTTAAGTGTGTGCCACGTCCCGTTGTGATAAATGCCACAGCCTTCCTTAAATGTTTTCCACTCTCCATTTATCAGTATCATAGAACCCCTCATACTGTGCCATCTGTTGTCTTTCTTTATAAGAATATCGCTTACTTGTGCCATTTATGTCGTGTAATAAAGATTGATGATATGTAAATATAATCAAAATTCTTAAAATTTGCAAGTGAGAGTTTGTTAAAAGGAAATGAACACAAATGTATTGCAGATAAAAAGATACAGAGTATGAACATTTTTTGTACTTTTGCAAGATTGTACAGATTTTTAGAGAATAACAGATATAGATATGAAATTCAAGACACCACAGACACTCTCACAGATAGCCTCCATAATAGGAGCCAAATATGTGGGAAATCCAGATTTTCCTGTGCTGGGAACCAATGAAATCCACCGCGTGGAAGCTGGTGATATAGTATTTGTTGATCACCCAAAATACTATGACAAGGCTCTTAACAGTGCAGCCACCATAGTTCTTATAAACAAGGAAGTAGAATGTCCCGAAGGCAAAGCTCTTCTTATATCAGATGACCCTTTCCGTG
>JAFYKQ010000043.1 GCA_017537565.1 Flavobacteriales bacterium | reverse complement strand
TTGGTACTTCATGCACCATAACCTTTTTGACCACATAGACATACCAGAGGAAAATGTAAATATCCCTTGCGGTACTATGGCTATGGAAGAAGTAGCAGAATGGTGTGATGGCTATGAAAAGAAAATAGACGAAGCAGGTGGTCTTGACTTCCAGCTGCTGGGTATAGGACGTTCTGGCCACATAGGCTTTAACGAACCACCATCAGACCCACAGTCAAAGACTCGTATGATACACCTTCACGCTATCACACGTAGCGATGCTGCTCCAGCATTCGGTGGTTTGGACAACGTTCCTACAGATGCTATCACTATGGGTGTAGGTACTATCTTCAAAGCCAAAACTATCATACTTATGGCTTGGGGTGCAAGCAAGGCAGAAATCATCAAACGTACCGTAGAGGGCGAAATGTCTGATGATGTACCTGCTACATACTTGCAGGCACACCCTAACTGCAAATTTGTCGTAGATACAGCTGCGGCAGCAGAATTGGAAAGAAGCAAATAATAAAAACACACATTTATATGCACCCTCTACGTCTATGACGCAGAGGGTGTTTTTGTCAATCCCCATAGAATAAAACTATGCCGTTAAAGAAAACAGGAGGTAGATGGGAAGATGTGAGGTTTGAAAAACTTCACACAGAAATTTTTGAAAGTGCTACCATAGCATCTGTGGCTGTAGCCGAAGAGATAGCCTCGCTCATACGTGAACGCAGTGCCAAAGGCGAGAAAACTGTCCTGGGACTGGTGGCAGGAAATACACCTATGCACATATATGCCGAACTGGTGCGTATGCATCGTGAGGAAGGGCTATCGTTTGCAGATGTCATAACGTTTAATCTGGACGAATACTATGGTATCCCTCGTGAATCCTCACAGAGTCACTGGACTTTTATGCACGAATGTCTTTTTGACCACGTGGATATATTGCCCGAAAACATAAATATACCTTCGTCAAATATAGCAGTCTCCCGTGTGGAACAACACTGTGCAGACTATGATATGAAGATAAAGGCCTGTGGAGGTCTTGATTATCAGATATTGGGTATAGGACGTACGGGTAGTGTAGGTTTTAATGAGCCTGGTTCACACATAAATTCGGGTACACGAATGCTTATGTTGGACTATCTTACACGTAGCGATGCCTCCAAAGATTTTCACGGGATAGAAAACGTGCCTAAACGAGGCATAACGATGGGTATAGGCACGATACTTAAAGCCCGTCGAGTGGTGCTGCTAGCCTGGGGTAATAAAAAAGCCGATATAGTGCGTCGTGCGGTAGAGGGCGAAATGTCTTCTGAAGTACCAGCTACATATCTACATACTCATCACAACTGTACGGTGATACTAGATGGTGCTGCCAGCGAAGAGCTTACCCGTGTCAAGACACCTTGGGTGGTAGGCCCTTGCACTTGGGACGAAGCTATGCAACGCAAGGCGATAGTTTGGTTGTCATCGGTTACAGAAAAATCAATACTTAAACTTACAGAAAGAGACTATAACGACCACTCTATGTCGTCGCTTATAGCACAGGAAGGTTCGGCATATCGTCTTAATATCAAGATGTTTAACGTCCTGCAGCACACTATAACGGGTTGGCCAGGCGGTAAACCAAATGCCGATGATTCTACCCGTCCAGAACGTGCTACACCGGCTCGTAAACGAGTGATAGTGTTCTCTCCTCACCCAGATGATGCTATAATAGGTATGGGAGGCACTATACGACGACTGGTGGAACAGGGACACGATGTACACGTGGTGATACAGACATCTGGTTGTAATGGTGTGAGTGATAGTGAGGCACGTCGTTTTGTAGAATTTGCAGAAGATTTTTACGAATACCAGACGGGCGAGGAGGCTAGTCACAAGATTTATAACCGTGTAAATGACCTGCTCACAGGAAAAAGCGAAGGCGAAAAAGATGCTCCTGTGGTACGCAAGGTAAAAGCACTCATACGCCGTGGAGAGGCTCTTGCTTCGCTGCGTTTTATGGGGCTTGCAGATGGGAATGTTACGTTCCTGGACCTGCCGTTCTATGAAACGGGAACAGTAAAAAAACAACCATTGAGTCGTAAGGACATAACGCGTATGGTAGATGTGATAAAGGAGATACGTCCACATCAGATATTTGCAGCGGGAGACCTTACAGACCCTCACGGCACACAGAAGATAAGCCTAGACCTGCTGTATATGGCCATAGCACAGCTTAAAAACGAGAAATTTATGCGTGAAGCACGTGTGTGGTTATATCGCGGGGCTTGGGGGCAGTGGAGCGTAGAACAGGTGGATATGGTAGTTCCTATGTCTCCAGACGAACTCCTTCTTAAAAAACGTGCTATATTTTTCCACGAATCCCAAAAGAACGATGCTATATATATGGAAGAAGACGTGCGTGACTTCTGGCAAAGAGCCGAAGACCGTAACAAAAACATAGCCGAAGTATATCATTCGTTGGGATTGGCAGATTACGAAGCAATGGAAGCATTCCATAGATATTATTTTTAACCTTTAAAACCCAAATGAAAAATGGAAACAGTAGAAAAAGTATTTGAAACGATTAAAAACAGTGCCGAACCTCTTAATGCTGGTAAAGTAGCCGAACTATCTGGACTAGACCGCAAGGAGGTAGATAAAGCAATGGCTCGTCTTAAAGCAGATGGCCGTATAGTATCGCCACGTCGTTGCTATTGGTCGGCAAAATAATAGATATGACGACGCTTAAAAAAAAGCGGCAGCCTCGAGGCTGCCGCTTTTTGCTCGTGTGATTTTTTTCTAACGGAACAGATGTACATATCCGCTGCCTTTCTGTACATCAGAACCATCTGTGGGGGTGAAAGAATAGACATAAAAATACACGCCTTCGCTACATTCTTTACCGTTGCCATTGACGGTGCCGTTCCACATTATGTTTGGGTTACTGGAGGAGAAGACCACTATGCCCCATCGTGAGAATATGTCTATGTGAAAATCTCCTTCCTCGATAGGTGTGAGAGGGACAAAAAGGTCGTTTATCCCATCGCCATTTGGAGTGAAGACATTGGGTAGGGATATGTTCTCACAACGTATGACACTTACCACATTGCTTTCTGATGATATGTTCCCTGCGCTATCGCGGGCCTTTACCATATATTCTCCATAGCGTTTTTCCAACGGGATATCATATTCCAGCAATGTCGTCCTGTGAAGCTCTTCCCACGGCATATTGTCATCATCACGGTGGTAGATGATAAAACTGTCTACCTCTTCGGCATTACATATTTGGGCAGGAGAAATCCAGTGTAGGACAAATGGCTCTAGAGAAGAACAATCCTGTGTTATGGATAACTGTGGGGGGCATTCTACTTCGTTATCGGTAGGGATTACGTTTACCTCTTGTGTGAGGCATACTATGGGGCGATGAATCCCACGATGTTCATAGTGTCCATAGACTTCGGCTGTAAAAGAGTATTTCTTCCCGTTTGTGAGGTCTTTTATGCGAGTTATCCCTCGTGCATCAGTACTACTTGCCAGGTATTCGTCGCCCTTTTCACCCATAATGTAATATCTCACACTATCCACTGCCCAAGGCACGTCATACTCTATATGTAACAGTGCGGCATTGTCTGCTGGTTCTATTGCCAAGTAAAATGATGTAGAATGGGAGGATTTATTTATAAGACCATCATCATTGTGTAGTTCTACATAGTAATCTATGGGGATATAATCTATGGTGTTTACCCGTGAATGAGTGTATGTGGTATCGTTTTCTCCTTGTATGGAAAGAAGAGAGTGATGTGAGTCATAGAGGTGGTATGTGTATGGAGCAGGGTGTGATATGCGGTCTATTTCTTGTGGTCGGGACCATTTTATCTCTACTGTCCCATCGCTATGGTGTGTGGATAGAACAGATACTCCACATATAGCAGGGCGGTCTATGGGTATGGTTGTACACATCTCGTTTGAAGGTGAACTCTCGCTGTCATTACTCACAGCAGTAACCACATAACAATATGACCGTCCTACGGATAGACCTTCCAGTATAGTACTATCTGTAAACGTTGTGTCACTGCTACTTCCTACCAGTGTATATGGAGCCGATGCAGCAAGACCTCCGCTACACGATGTGGAGGGTATTGCTTTCCCGCTATTACGCCTGTAAATGTTGTAATGGCTTATATCTCCACAGGAGGCTCTCTCCCAAGTGATGTTTATGGCATCTCTATGTGAGGTGGGACTTACATCTATCAGTGTAGGTGAGGGCAGCAGTACGGTGAGGCTTATCACCTTTTGGGAGGAAAGGCCAGAGAGTGGATTGCCATAGGCATCTACCGGCGAGTCATTGGCCTTGACGGTGAGGATATAAGGCTCGCGGCGGCTGTCATTACATTCTGTCTGCCAATGAAAATGCCCCATCACACGTCCTGTGCTATCTCTCGTAGTGGTAAATGTCGCAGGATTATCACCTATGAAAGGACCTCCTACCATAGAAAGGTTTATGTGGTCTCGGTTTATGTCGTATGCCTCTACGTCAAATGTAATGCTATCACCAGCCGTAACACAATATGACGAAGCTGCGTCTATCACAGGAGGGTCGTTGCGGCAGTCTGTGATATCTATCTGCATATCTCGCAAAATTTTACCTATGGGGTAGTAGCGGCCTTGTGTATCCTTACGGTATTCGGTTATTTCTACTGCTATATTAAATTCGCCTATGATATTGGGACTGTCCCACGTTATAGTTCCCAGTGAGTCTATCGATATGTGTGAACTGTCCAGGTTGTAAGTGCTGCTATATGTGTTTTCCAGTTGGCTGCCATCTAGTCCACGGCAGTTTACCAAACTATATGAAAGAGAGTCGCCTTCGGCGTCATACGCTCCCAATGAATGTACAAATGGTGTATAGATACAGCCAAAGTCTGTGGGGGGATTGAGCAGTAAGGGTGATGAGTTCTCTACTCTGGAATCTGACGATACGTATAGATGTGATTCTATGTAAAAAGGTACCGATACACTGTTGGAGATGTTTTTAACGCCTTCGTTGCGGTTGTAGTCCATCATAGAAAGACGGTACATACCAGGAGAAGAATATGTGTGAGTACCACGATAGATGTTTTTCTTGATGAGGTTGTAGATGAGTTCGCCGCCGTATGCACAGCCGCGGTCGGGCGTGCCGTTGGAACGGTATAGTGTAGATGAAGACCCGTCTCCCCATTCTATTTGCAGGTCACATCTATCGGCCGGAGCATCACTTTTGGTATATGTTGTAATGGTCACTTCATATGTGCGTACACCTACCTGGCGGAATGTAATCTCTCCTGCTCTATTGTGTGTAGCCATACACGTTATGGAATAAAAAAACAAGCATAGCAGGTAGTAAAAACGGCTCTTCATAGGGGAACAGACTGTATTTGCCTAAATGTAGCAAATGTATTTCCCTCGCCCTAAAACTTTAAGTTAAAGAAAAAAAAGCATCAGCTGTTTATAAGAGATAGATAGTCTATCATTTTTTCAAAAGACAGACGTGTGTCACTGCCTTCTGGGATAGTGTACACAAAATCATATTTTACACCATTTGCTGGATTGACTCCTATCGACAGGTGGTATTTCATTCTTCCGCACACCTTACGCACCATTTTACTATTACTAGAAGTGATGTCTATAAAGATATCAGACGCGGTGTCTATAAATTCTTTTAATATAGGGCTTTTGGGAGAACCGAAGATTGAAAAATCACGACGAGAGAAAAACGCAATACTCATAGCATCGTGACTCTTAATCTCCCTGCAAGGAGGGTAATCACACATTATCCTGACGTGAAAACCACGTTCAGACAATACTTCCAGTAAATCGTCTAGAAGCTGTATGTCGCTCTCCTTCTTTCCTCCCGCTATAACATTTACTGTACGGGCTTCGCTCAACCTAAAAGGAGTGCTTATTTCACTTGTATTTTTGTGGATAGAGGATTGCGTGGTGTCTTTAACTGAAATCTTTGTCATAATAGTGTGTTTAATGCTCAAAAATAGCTATTTTTGTCATTATATAAAATGACAATAAGCTAAATAGTATGTTAAATAATAAATTTATATTGAGAATAGCACCAGCGGTGAGTCTATTGCTCTTTATATGTGCTTGTGAAGAACCTTCATATAAGGTAACTCACGTAGAGGCACACCATATAGAAATATCTCCTACCACCCCATCATCACAAGATATGGATAATCATCTATCTCCTATGATAGATAGTATGAGTGCCGTGATGGATAAGGTTATATCACATAGTGAACAATATGCCGATAAACGCGGCGGAGCATTGGGGGCTTGGCTGGCCGATGTGAGTATAGAGGAAGTAGAGAATTATATGGATAAAAACGGTCAAAGGGTAAAGATAGACGTAGCTCTCTTTAATAGTGGAGGAATGCGTACACAAATGCCCAAAGGCGATATAACTGTAGGCTGGGTGTATGAATTTATGCCGTTTGACAATTCTTATGTGTTACTAGAACTGGATAACGCTGCGATGAGAGAGATGTTTAAATATCTGTCCAGTGCTGCCAGCAGAGGTACATATCACCCTCTATCGGGTATGCGTATGGTGTATGATAAGAATGGAAATTGGGACAGAACGACCACGATAGGACAGTGGAGATTAACACCGGGTAAGACATATACGGTGCTTACATCAGATTTCCTACACAAGGGAGGTGACGGTATGGCATTCTTCTCTCATGGGACAAATGTGCGTTATCTTCCAATTAAGATGAGAGATGCAATAATGGACTATGTCACATCTCACGATACATTAAAAATCCCTCAAAATCCCAGATATTATGAAATCAAATAAAATAGTAACTATAATCATACTCTTGGGAGTGTTGACGGGTGTGATATTCACCTGCAATCCCAAGGCAGATGTCGCCACAGGAATGATAAGCGTCCTACATACCAATGATATTCATTCACAGGTGTTGCCCGTAGCAAAGGATAAAGGTCGATGGAGTGATTATGGGGGATTTTCCCGTATAGCACACGTGGTAGATAGTGTGAGAGCTTCCCGAGGAGAGGTGTTGCTCCTATCGTGTGGGGATTTCTGTCAAGGGACCCCATTCTTTAATTTCTTTGGAGGAAAGACAGAGGTGGACTTTATGAATAAGATAGGTTATACGGCAACGACGCTGGGTAATCACGAGTTTGATAACGGTATGGAATCGTTGGCAGATATGATACGAATGTCTGATTTCCCATATGTGGTATCAAACTATGATTTTTCACAGACTCCGCTGGCAGGGATAGTAGTACCATATCATATGATTAATTACAAGGGTGTAAAAGTAGGTCTTATAGGTCTTACGGTAGATATATCTACTCTGGTGGCAAAGGACAACGGTAAGGGTGCTGTGTATCTTGACCCTGTGGAAAATGCTCAAAGGTGGACAGACACGTTGCGTTCTCGTGGAGCCGATGTAGTGATATGTATGTCACACCTGGGAGATAAAGAATATATGGGTCGTGTGGGTGATGTGGAATTGGCAGCGGCAACCAGTGGTATAGATGTCATATTGGGGGGTCATTCACACGTTGATATGATAAAGGTTGTAAAGAATAAAAAAGGAGAGGACGTTACTATCACACAGGTGGCCAGTCAAGGACGTCTGTTGGGAGAGGTAAATATATTTATGGGAGGTAGAGAAGAGTAGGAAAGTATGGAAGCAGAAAAAATAAAGGCTTGGGGTCATTCGTTGAGATTGAGAACTATACCGCTGTCTATATCGGGCAGTATAGTGGCAGGAGGTCTGGCATATAGTATGGACGTGTGGCGTACAGATGTTTTCCTGCTGATGCTTCTTACATCGTCCTTGCTACAAATACTCTCCAATATGGCCAACGACTATGGAGATTTTACCAAAGGCACAGATAACGAAGACCGTATAGGCCCCACGCGTGCTTTGCAACGCGGGCAGATAAAACCTCGTGAGTTTCTGCTGGGTACACTTGCGGTGTGTGTGATGACTATGTTGGCAGGATTTGTACTGGTGTTGGTGTCGTTTGGCGTGGAGGCTATATATACGGTGTTGTTGTTTTTGGCACTGGGAGCATCTTGTATATGGGCTGCGGTGAGATATACGGTAGGTAAACGAGCATACGGATACCGAGGTATGGGAGATGTCTTTGTTTTTGTGTTCTTTGGACTAGTGCCAGTGGTAGGAGGACTTTTTCTGTATACTCATAGTGTGGATATTCTCTCTATGTTGCCTGCGGCAGGAGTGGGGCTTATGTCATCGGGGGTTCTTAACCTTAACAATATGAGAGATGTGGATAATGACAGGGTAATGGGTAAACGTACCATTGCCTCGCGAATGTCATTTGTGGGAGGAAAGGTGTATCACACTGTGTTGTTGTTGGTGGCAGCGGCGTGTTTTATAGCCTACCAAGTGATAACAGGATATACTGGACTGTGGTATGTTATACTTGTTATACCAGTATTTAATGCCTGGACTGTATGGAGGGTTAAGGAAAGAGCCGGATATGATAAATACCTCAAAGTCCTGTCATTATCTACATTTGTACTGTCTATAATCTTTTCAATAGCATTAAATATAAACCTATAACTCTTTTGTTAGAAATTAAAGGCAGAACTAGCCACATAACATTTGGCTATGTCTTTTGCTGCGCATATTATTCTTGGGTATAGTGTGCGGTCTGGGTTTATTGCCTCGATAGATATTATAGTTCCTTCATCGTCCATAAGGGAGGTGATACCTATGTGTGTTTTTCCTTCGGGGAATGTGCATAGCATTAGTTTCTTTTCTTCTGCTGCTGGTAGAGATGATGGGGTGAATAGTATATAATCTCCTATAGAATATTCAGGTAAGAGAGACTCATCTGTTATGCATACCAGCATGTCTTCGTGTCCTTTTACTAGACGTTTTGGCAACATACGCCAACGCGGAGGCAGTGTAGAGTCTGTCATAGAGATTGTGGAAGTAGAGAGGAAAACACGCACAGGTACGTTAAAATCATCTTCGCTTAGTGGAGTTACACCGTCTTCGGCGACGTGTAGTCCATCTGTGGGAGCGATGTTCATCTTTCCTGTTCCAAGCAACAGCCAGCGTAGGTTGATATTAGGGTAAGCATTTACCACACGTGTAAGTACGTCTGTATTTATGCCGCCATTCATATTGTTGAAATAACCATTACTCACCCCTATGGAGCGTTCTATATCCCTATTACGAAATAATCCATTTGCTCTGTAAAATAGTAATAGACGGTATTTAGGGCAGTCATCGATTAAATCACTCATAGTAATATGATGTTTTTTTGTCGCTGTAAAGATAGTGAAAATAGGGGTAATTAAGAAAATGCCGTATCTCCCTGCATCTAAAAAAATTATAGATATATCACAGCAAATCATTAAATTTGCCAAATACAAAAAATATACCGTAAAATGAAAATAGCAATCTACGGAACACGCATAAAGAAAGAAAACCAAGTATGGCTCCAAGACGTATTTGAGGCATTGTCTTCATATGACGTGGAACTGTATATGTATAGCGGTACGCTGGATTATTTGCGTGAGATAGGACAGGAATTGCCCTCATATATAGGAACGTATGAAGAGGAATTGCCAGAAGGGATAGATTATATGATAACCTTGGGTGGTGATGGAACGATGTTGCGTGCAGCCGAATTGGCATATAGGGATAATGTTCCTTTGGTGGGAATAAATATGGGACATTTGGGTTTTCTGGCGGCCATATCCAGGGAAAACATACGTCACTCGATAGATACTCTCTTTAAGGGAGAGATGATATTTGAGGAAAAGATACTGCTTGAGGTCAAATGTGCCAATATGCCAGAGCGAAAGATAGCCATAAACGAGGTAGCTGTATCCCGTAAAGACTCATCATCTATGATAGCCATAGAGGCCTATGCCGATGGCAGGTATATAGCCACATATCGTGCCGATGGTCTTATAGTATCTACACCTACTGGTTCTACGGGGTATTCGCTCAGTTGTGGTGGGCCTATCATTACGCCGGCCACACAGTCTATAGTTCTCACACCGGTAGCATCTCATAATCTTAATGTGCGTCCTATAATTTTCCGTGATGATGTTAAAGTTTATATAAAGGTGAGTGGACGCGAAGACCAGTATCTGTTGTCATTGGATTCGTGTTTTAAGCCTATGAATTGGGACGAACATATAGAGATATTCAAGTCAAAATATACTCTACGAGTAGCTAAGATGCCGCAAGAGGATTTTTTCACTACGATGAAAGAAAAATTGGGCTGGGGTAGTGATGAGCGTAATTAGATATAGTAGGTGTATAATATTTTAGCAAATCATTAGTTATAGAGTGTTCTACCCTCGTTTGAATTTTGTATATTTGCGTGATTTATAGAGCGGGTTTGCGTGTGGAGCGTAAATTGGCTGTATAGATTGTGCTTTTATGTTGGGAAAACGCTTTCTATATATCTGTGGAAGGATATATGTGTTGCTGTTTATATTGATGGCAGGCATAGTAGAAAGGGTAGAAGCACAGTCTTGTAAGCACCAGATAGGTGTAGAAATAGGAGGCGGAGGAATATGTAGTGGGGATTTGCATAGTGATATGGGGATAGATATGGGTGTTTTTTATGCCTATAATCTGTCATCTCGTTATCGTGTATGTATAGATGTGCATCGTGTGTGGACTGGCGGCAGCCTTAAAAAAGAGCCACGCACGGGATATAAAACAGGACTGTTTGAAATGTCTCTGGGTGCAGATATGACATTTGTGCCATATGGAGTGGATAAGAGGAGAGCTTTATCTCCGTATGTGGGAGCGAGTGTGGCACTGGTAGGAAGACGTGATAGGAGACCGAGGGAGAGGAATTGGACAGATGTAGGTGAAGTTTACGCAGATGGTAGATATGTAGAAGTGGGAGATGTTACAGGAGGCGTAGGACTTTATGTGGGAGTGAGAAGCAAGGTGGCACTAAGATGTGAGGTGGACATAAGGGCAGAGGGACGGTTTTATGTGAGTGATGACATAGATTATTCGATGCCAGACGGTAGAGACTTTGCAGATGATGTAAAACCACGATGCAGATATGTAGGTAGCAGAGGGAATGATATATATGCGGGATTTGTGATACGTGTGTCATATATGTGGGGAAGGATAGAATGCTACTGTGAATGAAGATAAAAGAGAATACTTATAAAGATGGATATAAATAAAAAAAAGGTACCTGCTCACGTTGCCATTATAATGGACGGCAACGGACGTTGGGCGAAAGAGAGAGGCCTGGAACGTGTCTATGGCCACGCCAATGGTGTGGCATCGGTACGTAAGGCCATCAAGGCTTCGCTTGATATGGGGGTTAAGGTGCTTACACTTTATGCTTTCTCACAGGAGAACTGGAACCGTCCGGCGGCGGAAGTCGAGGCACTTATGTTGCTTATGGTATCCAATATGAAGCAGGAATTGCCTTCGTTTATAGAGCAGGGTGTGAGATTCCGTTATATAGGTAATCGTGCAGCGTTGAGTGATGAGGTAAGAGAGGAGTTTGATTATTGTGAAAGACAGACGGCTCATTGTGAACGACTGACGTTGGTCATAGCGGTGAGTTATAGCGCGAGGGAAGAACTGGCGATGGCAGCACAGAAGATAGCTCGACGTGCAGTAGAGGGCGAGATACGTGTCGAAGATATAGATGTAGATATGATGGAAGAGAATCTATATGCAGGGGATCTGCCAGCGGTAGATCTTATGATACGTACCAGTGGAGAAATACGCATAAGTAATTTTCTGCTGTGGCAGGTGGCGTATGCCGAATTTTATTTTACAGACCTTTATTGGCCAGATTTTGATGAAAAGGAATATGAAAAGGCAGTAGAGTATTATGGCCGTAGAGAGAGAAGATTTGGCAAGACGAGCGAACAGATAAAACTAGAAAACAGTATAAATCAAGAATAATAATAATTCATCATATTCGTAAAAAAGTGAAGAAACTTTACACGTTAGTTATATTATGCGTATCGGCCATATTTATGGGTGAAGCATATGCACAGAATACAGCCGGTGTAGGAGTCTTGTCTCCCGATAAGATATATACCATAGCAGATGTAAAGGTGACGGGCAGTGAACTGTATGACGAGATATCTGTCATAAAGGGTTCGGGACTTTTCATAGGCTCCAAGATCAAAGTGCCAGGAGAGCAGGTAAGTAGTGCCATACGTAGATTGTGGAACTACAACTTGTTTGATGACGTGGAGATATATGTCAATAAGGTAGATGGAGATGATATATATCTGGAAATAAGACTGGTAGAGCGTAAGCCTATAACCAAGATAAAATATGTGGGAGTGAATAAGTCTTTGCAGGAGGATCTTATGAAGGATTTGAGTGTGTCGCCAAATACCAAGATAAGTGAAGACCTGATGCAGAGCGTTAAGAACTATATCGTGAAACGTTATCGTCAGCGTGGTTTCTTGGGTGCCGAGGTTGACTTCCGTGCAGAACCAGATACAACGCGTGATGGAGGTGGTTATAAGGTAACGATAGAGCTTAACAAGGGTGAACGCGTGAGAATTAACAGTATATCGTTCCGTGGTAATGAGGTACTGTCTGACGATAAATTGCGTAAGGCGATGAAATCTACCAAACAGATGAAACACCTCAATATCTTTAAACCTTCCAAATATCAGGACGATAAATATGAAGAGGACTTGGCGGGTATTGTGAACAAGTATAAGGAATTGGGTTATCGTGATGCTCGTGTAGATGCCGATACTATTACCTGGAATACAGAAGACAATACGCTGGATATAGCTATAGATGTGACAGAAGGTAACAAATACCATTATCGTTCGGTAAACTTTTTGGGTAATAGTAAATTTACGACAGAACAGTTGCAGGGTATATTGGGTATTTCGGCAGGAGACGTGTATAACGGAGACCTTTTGGCAAAACGTTTGAGCGGTTCACGTGATGGACGAGATATTCAGAGTGTGTATATGGATAATGGTTATCTGTTTGCACAGATAATGCCGGTAGAGGTTTCGGCCGAAAGAGACTCGATAGACCTGGAGATACGTATCATAGAGTATGAAAAGGCTTATATAGATAAAATCACGGTTAAGGGTAATGATCGTTCGTTTGACAATGTGATATATCGTGAACTTACTACCAAACCTGGTGACCTTTTCTCCAAGACAGCTATTATGCAGACACAGCAACGTATAGGTGCATTGGGATTCTTTGATGCCGAGAATATAGGTATAGACCCTGTCCCAGATTTTTCGACAGGTACGGTAGATATAAACTATACGGTGGTAGAGAAAAACTCATCACAGGTAGAACTCCAAGGTGGTTGGGGTGGCGGCCAGTTCATAGGTACACTGGGACTGTCGTTTAACAACTTCTCACTTAAAAATATTTTCAATAAAAAGGCGTGGAAACCACTGCCTATGGGACAAGGTCAGACACTGTCGCTGAGATTCCAGGCTTCGATGGGTTATACTTCTTATCAGTTCTCGTTTACAGAGCCTTGGTTGGGAGGACGTCGTCCGTTGTCTATCACGACATCTATGTACTACACACGTCAGCAGGCGTATAACTATTACACGGGTGAGCGTCTAGATGGTGAGCTAGGAATACTGGGTGGTGGTGTGATGCTGGGCAAGCGATTGGGCTGGCCAGATGACTATTTTACTGGTACGATAGGTATAAGTTACAGTCGTTATGACTGGAAGGATTACAGCTGGGGTCTTTATGATGCAAACTTTGATACAGGTGTGTCAAATAACTTGAACCTTTCATTGGGACTTTCACGTCGTGCGTCGGGTTCAAACCCTATTTATCCTACATATGGTTCTGATATATCACTTACGGCACAGTTTACACCTCCATATTCGTTGTGGAACGGAAGAGATTATAACGACCCTAAACTTCAAGACGTAGACCGTTTTGAATGGTTGGAATACTACAAGGTGAACGGAAAAATAACGTGGTATAATAACATAGTTGCCAAATTGGTGTTTGTGGCAAACGCAGAATTTGGTTATCTTGGTATGTATAACCACAATGTGGGACTCGGTCCTTTTGAGCGTTATCAAATGGGTGGTAGCGGTATGTCACAGTACCAATACTACGGTAGCGAGATTATTTCATTGCGTGGTTATAAGGATAATACCATCGCTTCCAGTGAAGAAGCACTGTATGAGGGTGACCCTATCTACAATAAATTTACGGTAGAGTTGCGTTATCCTGTTACACTTACGCCTTCGACGAGCATATATGCGTTGATTTTTGCCGAGGGTGGTAATACATATGCCAACTTTAAATCGTGGAATCCGTTTAAGTTGCATAGAAGTGTAGGTATGGGTGTAAGAGTGTATATGCCTATGTTTGGTCTATTGGGCTTTGACTTCGGTTATGGATTTGACCCAATGCCAGGAGAGGAACGCGGATGGCAATTCCACTTTACTTTGGGACAGAATATGTTCTAAAATCTTAAAAAGTTGTTAAAGTAGTTTTACGTGCCTGTCAATCCAAAAATATGTGCTACATTGGCACTGTGTTTCTGGTGTAGTGCAATATCTGCCCAGAGCTATCTACAACGCATAGTTGTGGTAGATAAAAATGAAATTTTGAAGGCTCTGCCGGCCTATGGTGATGCTTTGGAGTATCTGGAAGAGAGAGAAAAGGAGTGGAAAAGAGATGAAGAGGAGAGGTGCAGGGTGAGAGATAGCGTGAAAGAGCGACTGATGATAAGGCGAGTGGTGATGGCAGATGAAGATGTGGCGAGGGAAGAGAGGAGATGTGAGATGATGAGTCGCGAGATAGACAGTGTAAAGATGGCCAGATATGCTAGTGGGGGAGAGTATGAGAGGGAATATGAGAGAGTGGTAGGCCCGATAGAAAGACAGGTAAGGAGGGAGATAGAAGAGTATGCTACCCGTAACAAGGTGAGCGTGGTGATAGATAAAAGCGATGTGGGAGTGCTATATGTGGATAAATATTCAGATGTGAGTGCTGCCATTATAGAAAGAGTGAAAAGAAATTATAAAAAAGAATAAAACAGAAAAAAACGTTAGAAGATGAAAGTAATCAAATTATTAGTTTTGATGGCAGTGATGTCATTTGGTTTTAATGAAGCTTCAGCACAGGTGAAAATGGGTCACATAGACGTGAACCTACTTATATCTCTTATGCCAGAGGCCAAGAAAGCTAACTCTCAGTTGGAAACAATGAGTAAAGGTTTTGAGTCTGACTACCAGAAGATGGTAACAGAATTCCAGAACTTGCAGCAGAAATACCAGAATGAGGCTTCTCAGCAGAGTGAGGCTATGAACCAGACTCGTGCCAAAGAACTTCAAGACAAAGCAGCTCGCATACAGTCTTTCCAGGAAACAGCACAGAAAGAATTGGGTGCAAAACAGGAAGAATTGTTTGCTCCTATATTTAAGAAAGCTCAAGACGCGATAGATGCTGTGTCTAAAGAAAAAGGTCTTAACTATGTGATTAATGCCTCTACTGGTGTGCTTGTTTATGATGATGGCAGTCTTAACATCATAGAGCCAGTTAAAAAGAAATTGGGTATTCAGTAATAATTAAAACTTATAAAGGTATCCGCCCCTCACACGTGAGGGGCGGATATTTTTAATATGCATACTCCTATGATGAAGGTTGTTTTAAGAATAATAGGTCTGGTATCTCTCGTAGCGGGTATAGTGGGTATATTTCTGCCTTTGCTGCCTACTACGCCACTCCTATTGCTTTCATCGTGGTGTTTTGTGCGTAGTTCAGAAAAATTATATCATTGGCTAGTAAGTCACCATAGATTGGGGCCATATATACGTCAGTTTAGTATAGATAGGTCTATACCTTTACGTGTCAAGGTGTACAGCATAACGATGGTATGGGTGACTATCCTGTTGTGTGTGTTTATAGTGATAAATGATTATATATGGGTGCAGGTGGTTTTGTTGTGTATTGCGGTAGGGATAACGATACATATTCTCTCATATGCCACTAGTGATAAAACCAGATGAATGATTTAATACATACCCCCAAAAAAGCGGCACCCTACGGGTGCCGCTTTTTTGGGGGTGCTTTTTTTTCACAGTATCATATAAGAAGCCTAACTGTAGTTTGGCTTCCTCGCTCATCATTTCTTTATCCCACGCAGGCTCAAATGTTATCTCTATATCCACATCTTTCACGCCTGTGAGAGCCGAAACTTTTTCTTTTATCTCTTCGGGGATTGATTCTATCATCGGGCAGTTGGGCGTGGTCATAGTCATAAGAATATGTACCTCTCCGTCTTCTGAAACCGTGATGTCATATATAAGCCCCAGTTCATATACATCTACCGGTATTTCTGGGTCGTAAACCGAATGCAGAGCGTCTATCACGCGTTCTGTAAGTTCTTCTCTTCCTTTTTTATCTAGTGTCATTGTCTTATGTGTCTTCTCCTATTTTTTATTCCTGTGATGCATAAGCTGCCGCATAATATCTCATCTGTCGTATCATCTCGCTGAGCCCATTGGCACGAGTAGGTGATAGATGTGACGATAGCCCTATACGGTCTATGAACGATAGGTCAGCACTTGCTATATCCTTTGCCTTCTGCCCCGAAAGCACACTCACCAGCAGTGCAATGATGCCTTTTGTTATAATGGCATCACTATCGGCTGTGAAGATTACATTTCCCTCTTCGTCCTTTTCTGCCGCCAACCATACCTGTGATTGACAACCACGTATAAGATGGTCTTCGTCCTTGTATTTCTGGTCTATGATAGGTAGATTATGCCCCAATTCTATGATATAGGCATATTTGTCCACCCATTCTTCAAACATAGAAAAATCCTCTTCTATGCCTTTTACTATTTCGTCGATACTTTTCATCTCTGTTTTTTTTATCCCAATAACATCATTTTTGCCTTGATAGTAGCCTCTACCAGACGGTCTATATCCTCGCGTGTGTTGTACACCGCCAGCGAAGCACGAGCAGTCCCCGGTATTCCCAATCGTGTCATAAGCGGTTCTGCACAGTGATGACCTGTGCGTATAGCCACTCCTTGGTTGTCTAGCAATGTTCCTATATCGGTAGGGTGAGTTCCTGCCAATGTAAATGAAAATGCACCAGATTTTTCGGGAGCCGTGCCGTATATCACCATGCCATCTATCTCTTTCATACGTGCAGTCATATATTCCATCAGTTCTCTCTCGTGGGCGTGTACCGCTTCCATTCCTATTTCTGATAGAAAATCAATAGCTACCCCCATAGCTATCGCTCCTTCTATATTTGGT
>JAFYKQ010000042.1 GCA_017537565.1 Flavobacteriales bacterium | reverse complement strand
TTTTCCTGTCTTATCTATAAAACCCCACTTACCATCTTTCTTTACCGAAGCCAAGCCTTCGGAAAAAGACCCTGCATAATCAAATGCAAACGAGATTATTTCTTTACCTGTTTTATCTATAAAACCCCACTTACCATCTTTCTTTACCGAAGCCAAGCCTTCGGAAAGATCAACTACATAATAATATATACATGGAATGACCTCTTTACCTGTCTTATCTATACAGCCATATTTACCGTCTTTCTTAACACACGCCAAGCCTTCAGAAAAATCCGATGCCAAATCATATATACAAGGAATGACCTCTTTGCCTGTCTTATCTATAAAACCACATTTTCCATCTTTCTCTACACGTGCCAAGCCTCCATAAAATCTCAATGACTCATCATAACGCGGAGAGATAATCTCACGTCCTATCTTATCTATAAGACCATATTTGCCATCTTTCCTTACCGAAGCCAAGCCTTCCTCAAAATATCCCACATAATCATACTTGTCCATATAATACACCGTAGCTTTTTCTTCTTTTACTGGAGTAGAAACCGCCTTTGTTGTACTAGTCTTCTGCTGCTCGGTAGTTACGGCCTTAACTGGGGTGGAAACCGCCTGGATTGTACTAGTCTTCTGCTGCTCGGTAGTTACAACCTTAACTGGGGTGGAAACCGCTTGTGTTGCAGTAAGCTTCTTCTGCTCGGTAGTTACGGCCTTAACTGGAGTAGAAACCGCCTTTGTTGCAGTGGTCTTCTGCTGCTCGGTAGTTACGGCCTTAACTGGGGTAGTATCTATCTTCTCTGCCTTCTGTGATGATGGTTTTTCAGCCGCTACATTAGTAGGGATTGAGACATCTTCAACAGGCTTATTTATAGAGTCATTCACCAGTACTACATCGGGAACATCGGGTTTCTCTTCTCCTTTATTACCCCATTCGTTAAAATAAATGATAAAACACAACAATGCTATCCCTACGATAGAAAACAGTGCTATTCCCAACGTATGTTTATGTTTCTTTTTTGGCATAAGAGGAGGTGTAGGTGCAATCCCTCCTCCAGCATTTGATTGTTCTTCACGGGCAATAGGTGGTATTTTTATACCCAGCAGACGTGAAATATCATTGGTTACACTACCAAATGATTCTTCGGGATGTGGAAAAGCATCTATCCAGTTAAGGTTTTTAAGATAATACTTTTTGGCTCCCTTAAATTTGGTATCTGTCAGGCGGAAAGTGAGTATTGGTTTTTTATCTTCGCTGGCTATCTCTATCTCCCTATTCACTTGGTCGGAACAGTTGTAGTTTTCAGAAAAAACTACCAACATCATTCTACTATCTTCCAATCCCTCTACTATCTTCTCGGCCCATACAGCTGTTTTATCTACATCTCTATACGCCACAAAACACCTTATCTTGTGCTGTTCCAGATATGCACATAGGCCTTCAACTACCTTCTTGTCTTTGGTCGAATAACTTATAAATACGTCGTATTTCATATATATACCACTATTTTATTCTTATCTATTTTAACTCGCAAGATACACATTATTTTACTCTTGCGTGAAATTTGACAGCATATTTTAGACAAAATTATTTCATCTCCCTATATCCCACTCCCTACCCATTAAAATCATTAAATTTCTCTACAAACAATGCATTTTACAACCAAAATATCGTAAGTTTGCTAGATGATAAGATAAACATTTACATACAATATATCATGAAGAAAACACTACTTATTCTCACAGCATTTCTATGCTTTGTTACACTTTATGCACAGCAGCCTCGTGCTGAATACCCTAGACCACAATTTGAACGTGCCGACTGGATAAACCTCAACGGCGAATGGAGTTTCACTCTTGACCTGGCAGGTACAGGCCACGAAAGAGGCTACATCAATAGCCAAGGTTTTGATGGAAAAATCATCGTGCCATTCGCTCCAGAAAGCAAACTATCTGGTGTCGCTCACACAGAATTCATCAATGCCGTATGGTACCAACGCGACATTCAAATACCTGCCGAATGGACAGGAAAAAATATCAAACTGAATTTCGGAGCGGTATATTATGAATCTGAAATCTACATAGACGGTAAATTTGTAGGTCGTCACTATGGTGGTTCAGATTCTTTCTCATTTGATATCACTCCTTTTGTAGCCGATGGAAAGAAACACAGCCTGGTTGTTCACGCAGAAAGTGACCTGCGTTCAGAAAATCTACCTGCTGGTAAACAATCACAGAAACTCTATTCACACGGCTGTATGTACACACGTACCACTGGTATATGGCAGACAGTATGGATGGAAGCTGTAGATAAATGCGGTCTGGAACGCGTACAGGTATTCACAGACATAGACCAAGACAAACTGATAGTAACTCCTACATTCTATAACCTGTCAAACGGCAACCGCTTTACCATAAGTGTAAAAGACGGTAACAAAGTAGTTGCCAAGACAGACGTAGTAGCCGCACAGGGTATCCCTGTTGTAATACCTATTAAAAAACCTAAACTATGGAGCCCATCTTCGCCATTTCTATATGATGTGGTGTATGAAGTAAAAAATGCATCGGGAGAAGTCCTAGATAAAATAGACGCCTATGTAGGTATGCGTAAAATACACATAGATGGCACCAAAATTTATCTCAACAACAAACCCTACTACCAACGCCTAGTCCTAGACCAAGGCTTCTATCCCGATGGCGTATGGACTGCCCCATCTGACCAAGCATTGAAAAAAGACATAGAGATGTCTATGGCAGCAGGATTCAACGGTGCACGCCTACACCAGAAAGTATTTGAAGAACGTTTCTACTACTGGGCAGACAAACTAGGCTACCTGGTATGGGGAGAAATGGCTTCGTGGGGTAAGAATTCCAGTGCTGTAGAGGCGGCTCGTAACTTTATCGCTGAATGGACCAATATAGTGGTAAGAGACCGCAACCACCCTGCACTGGTTACTTGGACTCCATTTAACGAAGAATGGGCAGATACCAGCAATGAAATGGGACGTTTCTTTACAGATGTCTATGAATTGACCCGCAAACTGGACCCTTCACGCCCTGTAAATACTATAAGTGGTGGTCTATACGTGATATCAGATTTCTGTACTACACATAGCTATCAGCAGGACGCGGCCAAACTACACACTATGCTATATGACGGCAAGAAATTCTACCAGCCACAAATGCCTGGTAAGGTACACAAAAACACACTTACACATCTATACTATGATGGTAAAGTCCCATATATCATAGACGAATTTGGAGGTATTAAATGTGCCGAAGCCAACCCTGCCAAAGGCGACTCTTGGGGATATGGAGACGCTGCCATCACCAAAGAAGATTTCTACAAACGTCTGGAATCACAGGTTAAAGCCATCATCGACCACAGCGACAAGATATGTGGTTTCTGCTACACACAGCTCACAGACGTAGAGCAGGAACAGAATGGTGTTTACTATTTTGACCGTGGCGTGAAATATGACATGGAACGCGTACGCAAGATATTCCAGATGGCTCTTCCAGAGGAAGAACAAAAATAAAAATAGGTATTTTAATACCTCTCACATAGACATATAAACTCATAAACATATAAGACATTGGACACAAAAGACATTAAACAGATACGCGAGGAGTTTTCTCGTCATTTTGCGACACAGGGGGAATTATACACTTCACCTGGCCGTATAAACCTCATAGGTGAACATACAGACTACAACGGAGGTTTTGTATT
>JAFYKQ010000007.1 GCA_017537565.1 Flavobacteriales bacterium | reverse complement strand
TGCGGAGCCTGCATAGACGGCTATCACGGCGACCAAGCTTTTACCTTCCCAGTAGGAGAGATAGATACCCGTGTAGCCAGATTGCTTAAAGTTACACGCGATAGCCTCTATAAAGGTATAGCCAAAGCCGTAGCAGGTAATCGTATAGGTGATATAGGGCACGCTATACAGCGTCACTGTGAGGGATATGGCTATGGCGTAGTACGAGAACTATGTGGACACGGTATAGGTAAAAAAGTCCACGAAGACCCACAGGTACCCAACTATGGTTCGCCACGTCGTGGAGAACTTATAGAGGAAGGCCTGGTGATAGCCATAGAGCCTATGATAAATATGGGAACACATCGTGTGCGTCAGCTTAAAGACGGTTGGACTATACTTACCAATGACCTTAAACCTTCTGCTCATTATGAGCACGATATAGCGGTGGTAGACGGTAAACCTATGCTGCTATCCACATATCGCTACATAAACGAAGCCTTGGGAGTAGAAACAGACGAAGAAGCTCCATTTGAATACAGATTATAAAATATTTCTATATAAAAACACACATAATATACTATCTATGTCTCAAATCATAAGCGACCGTTCTATCCTGGAATTATTATATCGTTATACGGGTATGGCTCTTGGCTGTACAGAACCTATAGCAGCGGCATTGGCTGTGGTAAAAGCACGTGAAGTATTGGGTAGTACACCAGAAAAAATATCCCTACACGTGAGTGGTAACATCTATAAAAACGGTATGGGTGTGGGTATCCCTGGCACCAGCGAAAAAGGCATACGCATAGCAGCTGCACTGGGGGTGCTTACGGGAGAATCATCACGAGCACTTGAAGTACTGGAAGGTGTTACAGATGAAATAGCTGCCCGTGCCGTAGAAATGGTAAAAGATGGCAAGGTAGATATAGACATAGTCCCCGATGTAGATAAACTGTATATAGAGGCAGTCCTTACAGCAGGTGATGACACAGCAAGTGCCGTTGTAGAGCATTCACATACAAATATAGTACGTGCCACTCTCAATGGACGTGAAGTATATCACGCTCCGACAGAAAAATGCACCTACACCACTACAGATGATGGTCGTGTGGAAGGTCTTACAGTAGAGAGAATATATCGTTGGGCGGGAGAAGTGCCACTGGAAGACATAGAATGTATAGCTCGCGGAGCCGAGACCAACTGGGCGATAGCCGATGCAGGACTTAAAAAACGATACGGATATTCGCTGGGTAAGACACTATCGGTAAAGAGTCGTAGCGATGCCGATATTATGCGTAACAGTATGGCTCGCGTGGCAGCAGGTGTAGATGCCCGTATGAGCGGAAGTATGCTTCCTGTTATGACAAATAGCGGTAGCGGTAATCAGGGAATAACCATCTATGTGCCTGTTATAAACACGGCTGTCAATATGGGAGCCTCACAGGAAGAGATGTTACGTGCATTGGCGTTTGCCAATATGATACCTATTCATATAAAACAACAGATAGGGCCTCTTTCTGCACTATGTGGTATAGTACCTGCATCGATAGGTGCTGCCTGTGGTATAGCATATTTGCGTGGAGCCTCACTACAACAGATAAAGAACGTTATACAGCTCATCATAGCCAATATATCTGGACTTTTCTGTGATGGAGCCAAGGCATCGTGCAGTATGAAGGCATCGGTAGGTATATGTGCTGCTTATGAGGCTATCTACATAGCGGTAGATGGTGGACTAGAAGCTAGTGATGATGGCATACTGGATATAGATGTAGAACAGTCCATAGATAACCTGTCTCGTATAGCTGTAAGAGCTATGGATAGCACAGATACCGAGATTATAAACATTATGACTTGTAAATAAACCTATTTTTACATATGACTCTCACTCGCATACTTCTGCTTATAAATCCGCATTCGGGGACACACCAGCGTGACGAGCTTATAGCTGCTGCCAATGACTGGAAGGAGAGCACTTCGCTGTGTGATATAGACATAGTAGAGGCGACATCGATAGAGGACTCTATTGCAGCGACTAAAAAAGCCATAGATGAAAAATACTATGCGGTGGTTATAATGGGTGGAGACGGCACGGTAAACACCATAGGAGCAACACTGTGTGGCAGTGATACTGCTCTGGGGATAGTGCCTACGGGTAGCGGTAATGGTGTAGCCAGACATATAGGTATGTCTATGACTATAAAAAAAGCCCTGGAACAGATTATAATGTCCCGCATACATACGGTAGATACTATGATAGTAAACGGACATTTCTGTATGGGAGTAGCTGGTACGGGATTTGAAGCGGTCGTGGCAGATAGTTTTGCACAGCGACAGAAACGCGGACTGATGACTTATTCGACAGTAGCCTTAGCCGAATTTATGAAATACCGTTCTACACCACTGGATATAGAAATAGACGGTAATATAAAATCTTGCACACCCTTTACACTGTCATTTGCCAATTCATCACAATGGGGCAATGATTTTAAGATAGCTCCGCGTGCAGGTATGACCACTGGCACTATAAAAGTAGTGATACTTTCAGACATAGACCAGATAACGGTGATGCCTTGTGTGGCAGCTCTGCTTTCGGGAAATATACAGACTATGCCACAGTGCGAGACTCTGGACGCAAAACATATACACATAGAAAAAAAAGGTATGATGTACCATATAGACGGCGAATATATGGGAGAGTGTGATACTCTGGACGTAGAGATACAACCTTCCAGCCTACGTGTACTATCTCCTCTTAAAAGACTCAAATAATACGTTATGAATAACATAAAAAATCACATACCTGCATACATTCCATATATATTTGTATGTATAGCGGTTACATTGGCTTTTTTTCTGGGATACAAATGGGGCTTTATAGCTCTTTTTGCAGATAGTTATAATGCGGTAGATATGGACGAAATCCAAAAGGCTTGGAAGGTATCTACCAGATTTGACATAAGAGCGACCATAATGATTATTATGCCTCTGCTTTTACTATCCATCTCCATTCCCAACAGATATTTTAATTCACCCTGGGGAGAGAAACTCAACAAATGGTATTTTACTATAATGGGTATCCTGCTCATACTACTGGTGATGATAGACGCCGGTTGTTTTTCTTATACAGGGCAGAGGATAAATAGTTCGCTTATGGAATTTGCCAAAAATCCTCTCATCTCCCTGCAGATGTTATATGAGACTTATCCCGTATGGTGGGGATTGGTAGGGATAGCGGCAGGTGCTGTGATATTCAGATGGGTAGGAATCCTTATCTACAATATGTGTCGTTATCGTTCCATAGAAAAGGTGTGGACTGGTATCATATGGCGTGTGGTGGTGGTACTGCTATGTAGCTGGGGGCTGTATGGCAGCGTGACTCATTATCCTTTGCGATGGAGCGAAGCCTATTTTTCTCGTGACCGCAACGTACAGGCACTATCTCTCAACCCTATGCTTAACCTGGTAAGCAGTTTTTCATCATCTGTTTCTACGAGTGTAGATATGGAAGAACTGGAAAAATATCTACCTGCCGTATGTCGTCATCTGGGGACAAGTATATATAATCCGTTTGAAAGAAAAGTAGCGGGTAGTGACAGCATTCGTCGCAATGTGGTAATAGTACTTCTGGAGAGTTATGGTGCTGCTCCGCTTAGTGCGTTTGGAAGTCCACTGGCATCTACTCCATATACAGACTCTCTACTTAAAAAATCTTTGTTCTTCTCTCGTTCATACGTCCCACGATGGGGAACTGCATATACGGTATATGGTTCGGTGACGGGAATACCCGATGTGACAGAAGGCACTACCGCTTCGCGAGTGCCTGCCGCCATAGACCAACGCGTTATCCTAGATGCAGGCCAGGACTACCAGAAATACTATATGCTGGGAGGCAGTGCCAATTGGGCAAATATACGTGCCATATTCCAAAGCAATGTTGAAGACATCAAGATATATGAAGAAGGCTCCTACACCAGCGAAGACCGTGTAGATGTATGGGGAATAGATGACTATGATCTTTTCAAGTATTCGTCTCATATATTTGACAGCCTTACTAGAAAAGGTGAGAATTTTGTGGCATTTGTTCAGACATCATCAAATCACCGCCCTTATACCGTACCAGATGCCCGCGAAGACTATCGTCCATTACGTGAAGAAGAGGTAGATATGAAAACCCTTACCGAAGCTGGTTATCTGGGGGTAGACCAATACAATGCTGTACGTTATCTGGATTTTAATATAAATCGTTTCATACGTCGCTCTCAAGAGGAAGGTTGGGGAGAAAACACTCTTATCGTTTTCTTTGGTGACCACAATATGAGTATGAACCCATACACACATCTCGCTCCCGAATACGAAGCCGACTTGGGAGCATATCACACACCTGTGTTTATCTATGCTCCGTGGGTGGAGGCAGGCGAGATAAAGGCTCCTTTCACACTGATGGACGTAATACCTACAGCTTTTTCATTGGCGGGGATACCTTATACCAACTATACACTGGGACGTGATATGTCTGACACTACATACCATCGAGGCTCTCACGCCTTTATAATGCAACCATATCGTGGAATAGATGGGATTACCATAGTGGGAGACAGCGTGGTATATCGTCGCGATGTCACCGATAACCAAAACGCTCAGGCGTTCCGCTATGTAGAAGGAAAGAGCATAGAAAACATTCCATCTAGCGAGTGCAGTTATGAAGATTCGCTGGCGGTGGGTATGTATCACGCTGCACGTTATCTATACTTTAACAACAAGAAAGAGTAAATCACTCCATATACTTCATTTTAACAAAAAAAATGAGGCTTAAAGCCTCATTTCGCGGAGAGAGAGGGATTCGAACCCCCGGAGGTATGACCCTCAACAGTTTTCAAGACTGCCGCAATCGACCACTCTGCCATCTCTCCCAACTGCGAGTGCAAATATACAACTTTTTTTCGCCTATGCAATTATTTTTATTTAAAATACTCAACTTTATTTTAAAATCGCCCTTCTACGCACGCATAGAGGGGGTAAGAGCATAATATTTTCCCATCTGTGTCTCTATATAACCCTTTAATTCCATAGATAATAATACTCCTGCCAGCTCAAAAGGTGCCAATCCCAGCATCACACTCAGTTCATCTATGTGTAATTTTTCGTGTGGACGCAATACCTCTACTACCTTTTGCTCTTGAGAGTCAAGTTCTGGAAACATTATAGTCTGGTTATTTTCCTCTCTCATCTTAACCTCTCGCTCCATAGAAAGCGACAGTTCATCTATTATCGTCTGGGGAGAATCTATTATTATAGCTTTGTTATCACGGATAAGAGCATTACAACCCGCCGAACAAGGGTCACTCATTCGCCCTGGCAATGCAAAAACCTCTCGATTATATCCCGACGCCAGACGTGCTGTGATAAGAGCTCCGCCTTTGGCTTTGGCTTCTATGACTATCGTTGCGATAGACATACCTGCCACTATCCTGTTACGGGCAGGGAAAAGCCCAGGCAGAGGTGCCATAAGATGATTATATTCTGTTACAATACCACAAGAGGGCGTACTACACATCTCTCGTGCAGTATCCCTATTGCTCGATGGGAAAAGAGGAGTACCTAGACCTTGACCTAGGACGCCTACCGTAGGCAGGTTATGTTTTAATGCCGCACGATGTGCGTGGACATCTACCCCTGCTGCCAGACCACTTACTATCATAGGTCTATACACAGACAGTGCTGCCACTATCTCCTCTACTGCCGATGCTCCATAAGGTGTGATATTTCTAGTACCAACGATAGAAATAACCGGTCTATCTATTGTAAAATCTATATCTCCCCTGCCATAGAGCATAAGAGGAGCATCTTCACACATACGCAATAGCGATGGATAACCTTCATCGTTATATGAGATAGTTGCTATCGAATGTTTTTCTATAAACTCTATCTGTGTTTTAATGTCATCACTTACAGCGTGAGACTCTATATGACGTATAGTGGCGTCCTTCAATCCCCAATTCCTGAGAACTGCCCTGGGAGTAGAAAAAACAGCCGTGGCACTACCTGCCTGCAAGACCACACGTGCCACATCTCTATGGGAGAGATGTGGTGCTTCATAGAGTATGAGCGTATCTATGAGTTCTTTTCTATCCATACGTCAAGCTGTACTTTATGTATTATTTAAGCGGTATGCGGTGCATAGTTACCGCTCCTTGCGACGAAGTGATTACTATGTCCAACGTGCCATTTTTAGCAAAATCTTCGGCAGTGAAGAACTGTGTTCCAGCTATGGGGAATCCAGGTATTTCCTCTCCCGTAGATTTCATAGCATATATCTGTCCAGTAGATAGAGCATATACTATTATATCCTTGGAACGCAAATACAATGCTTCGCTCACTGGCGAATGTGGTGTTTTAACGTTTATAGTTTTTCCTGCCTTGGATATTTCTACCGTATTGGTAGATGTAACGCGTGCCGTAGGAGCGATAGTAGAGGCTTTTTTGGCTGCCGATACTTTATCGGCAGCAGTTACAGGATTACCATTGCGGTCTATTACATAGAATTTATCACCAGCGGTGAAAGCCATCTGCCACTTGCGGTTTTTATACAGGTCTACTATGCGTATATCACCCTTGCTGGCAGCAGGCAGTTTCTTTTTCCAATACAATGTTCCCGTGTGAGATAACAGATGTACATATCCATCTGTATCCATACACAACACATCTATACGTCCTGTCTTGTGATTTGGGAAAGGAATGGTATTAGTAGCAGGGGCAGACCCCATCATATAGGTCCAAGCCTTGACGGCCTCGCGAGGAGCATCGGTACTCCATAGGCCATAGAAATTAAAGAATGGTATGCCTCCCGTAGGACTCACCTGCACAAAATTATATCGCAATGGTGTGAGCATAGTCCCGTGTTTCCATATATAACTTTCCACTTCGCTCAATCGTATGGGGAATGTCTTGCGTTTTTCTTTCACGAGAGCTACCATTTCTTTTACCATAAGGTCTGCCCTTACCATTGTCATCATAGCAGTAGGGGTGGCCATATTGTCCTTAGATGACACATATAGCGAACTACGTGTAAGAGTGGTATTATTCTCTATATCCTCGATAGCCATTTTAAGTTGAGTAAGTGAGGCTGCGGCTATCATCACATCTTGCAGGCAAGCGGCATATTTTACTCCCTTTTTACCCAGGGCAGGAGATATGAGTTCTGCAAATATGGTAGAATATCGTGGATTTATCTTGACTATACGATGTGAACGATATGGGTCTGGAGATGCCTCGGCTGGGTCTTTTATTTTATCCAGAGCATCATAGGCTGCCTCTATATCTATGATGCGGGACACCACGATGTCTTCATCGGTAGAGTATTTACCATCTGCACTACGCACTATTGCTACACCTTCACCCGCCCAAGGAGTAAAAAATTCTACCGATGGACACTTAAACAGGCTATCATAGCGTTGAAGTGAGACATTGTACTGATGATACTGTGCCGATGATTTAAGATATAGCGCATACTGCTGCATATAGGCCTCCCAATCATTTATACCCAGATATGTATATGCATATGTAGATGATGGAAAATATAAATCCAGTGTGAGTGGGTGCGGTTTCTGTGAGGCAAGAACTTTGGCGTAGGTGCGTATAGAATCACTCGCACAGAATACACCGTTAAGTTTTACACTCACACTATCCATCTCTACATCTACACTCACCCAAGGCGACAGGCCAGAGGCGAGTTTAACATCATCAAAACCCATCTGTTTGCTCATAAAATCTGCCACAGATGACGGAGAAAATGCCACCGCTACCTCATCTGATGAAGCTATACGGTCATATGCTTTGACAAATTCCTTGTCTTTGGCCATATTTATACCAGATGTCGTTTGTAACAAAGACTGTTCTATGTATAGTGCGTCCATAGAGGCTATGGTCATTCCCATATGGTGGTAATAATGCAACTGCCCAGATGGCACGCTCAACGTATGTATATCACGTCCTTCATAGCTGCGGGTAGAGATAGTAGTATCTCCTGCCGTCACTGCAGATATGGTTTCGGCAGGGTCTAGGCGAGCAATAAAAAGACATGACAGTTCCCTGGCCTTGACAGGTGCCAGAGCTATGATAAGTTCCCTATCGCTCGTCTTACCGCCAGATAGAATATCATACAGATGTAGGCCTCTGTCTATGTCTTTGGATACCGACATTGAATCCAGCGCCTTCACATACATACTACTACCCAGTGCAAGACTAGCCATAGAAGGATTTGGTACACTGCATACGGCCATCGTTCCCATAGGGATAGATGATATGGATATCTGGTGAGGAGTCGCTGTTTCATTTGATGAGCAGGCCCACATAAACAGGCTCGCTATAACAACACACAATGTTTTTTTCATCTGTCTATCATATATTTATTTCAAGTGGTAAAATTACACACAATATTGCACATAAACAAACCCGCCCGAGCACAGCTCAGACGGGTTTTCCACATCTTGATAAAAAAACAAGATGTTTATTTAACATTTGTGTTGATGTTCTGCATCTATATACGCAGATATCATCCACAGTTTCTTTTCGTCCTCGGCATTATAGCCCACCATCATATCAACAGTTACATCATCGTGAGCTTGGGTAGCGGCACATATTATGGTTCTGGATAGTGCCAGGATAGATTCTATTTCTGTTTTGAGATTCTTTATCATCTCCCAGGAACATTCATTTGCTCCTCTTACCATAAGACGAGTCTTATCCATATAATCTTCATAAGTATGAGGAGGCATAGCTCCTAACGATAGTATTCGTTCGGCTACATCGTCTATGCGTGAGGCGGTGCTGGTGTAATACCTCTCAAATAGGCCGTGGAGAGTGAAAAATCCCGCTCCTCTTACACCCCAATGATATGCCTTGAGGTTCTGGTAATGTATGTGATAATCGGCCAGGAGTGTAGAAAGCAACGAAACGATATGTTCCCTTTCTTCCGATGCAAAAAATTGTGATGTGTTTTCCATATAGTTTGGGGTTTTGTTTGCTGGGATAAAGCTACTCTTTGTAAGGCCAATGCCTGCATAAAAAGTGTTATTTAACCTCACTTATATCATTTAAAAAACTTTACGGGTAGAGAGGCGGCCTGAGGCCGCCTCTCTACCCGTAAAGAACAGTCGTAATATCTTATTTTCCAGATGATAGCTTTTCGTTTATATCGTGCAGGGAATTTGATATACGACTCACCACACGCATAAGAGCCCCCATAGCAATAGATGTAAGCATAACAGGTATTGACAGTATCACCAGTCCTACACCCAGAGCATCACGAGACTGTTCTGTGAGTATCACACCCCATATGAATATCACTATACCAAATATGACACCCACTACTTGTACCATACTTGACATACCGCTTAAAAAACGTTCCACCCCGCGGGAAGAAC
>JAFYKQ010000006.1 GCA_017537565.1 Flavobacteriales bacterium | reverse complement strand
GTGGCCGCCTATAAACATATATCGTTTTTTACTCTGTGATGGTTAATGATTTATTTTACTTGTGCTACGACAGCTTTGAACGCTTCTGGGTTGTTAAGAGCTAGGTCTGCTAGAACCTTACGGTTAAGCTCTATACCAGCTTTTTTAAGTTTACCCATAAGTACAGAATAAGACATACCTTCCATACGGGCAGCTGCACTTATACGTACTATCCACAATGAGCGGAAATTGCGTTTTTTCTGCTTACGGTCGCGGTAAGCATAAACCAAACCTTTTTCGACAGTATTTTTGGCTACTGTCCATACATTTTTTCTCGCACCGTAGTTACCTTTTGCGAGTTTCAGGATTTTTTTTCTGCGAGCGCGTGACGCTACTGCATTTACTGATCTTGGCATAATTAAAACTTTATTTTTTTGCGGCTGGCGACACTGTTTTTATATAGGGTACTTAGGAGCCAGACACACGGTTAATATTGTTAAACCCTTGCCGTATCCCTACGGCTTAATTTCTGTTGAGAAACCTATTCTCTACCTCTAAGAACTAGATGCACAACTGTTTTCTTACGCTAGCAACGTCGGCAGAATCTACCAAACCTGGAAGAGTAAGGTTGTGTTTACGTTTAGTTTCTTTTTTAGTAAGAATGTGGCTCTTGTAAGCGTGTTTTCTCTTGATTTTACCAGTACCTGTAAGCTTGAAACGCTTTTTGGCACTAGATTTAGTTTTCAATTTTGGCATCTTTAAAAAATGTTTTTGAGAGTATAACGATATCTATGTTTTTATTTCTTCTTTTTGGGCGATAGGAACATTATCATCTGTTTGCCTTCCAGTTTTGGCAACTGGTCAACCTTTCCATACTCCTCCAAGTCTGTTGCCAGACGCAGAAGCAGGATTTCTCCCTGTTCCTTAAATATAATCGAACGACCCTTAAAGAACACATATGCTTTTACCTTTGCTCCTTCTTGCAGGAAGCGTATAGCGTGATTCTTTTTAAAATCATAGTCGTGGTCATCTGTCTGTGGCCCAAAACGTATCTCTTTCACTACCACCTTGGTAGCATTGGCTTTCATAGCCTTCTGGCGTTTTTTCTGTTCGTATAGGAATTTACTATAATCCACCACACGACACACCGGAGGCACAGCATTTGGAGATATTTCCACCAAGTCTGCTTCCTGTTCTTCGGCTATACGCAAAGCCTCGGCTATGGGATACACTCCCATTTCTACGTTTTCACCTACCAGACGCACTTCGCTGGCACGTATTTGACCATTTACACGATGTTGGTCTTCTTCTTGTTTGCCCTTCTGTCCTACCTGACGTACTGGGCGAGGTTTGTTAATTAAAGCGATGGCTCTAAAAAATTTAAATTAAACTTATTTGAATTGTTGAATAGATTCTTTGACTTCTTGATTGATGGCCTTGCACAGTTCTTCTACCGTCATCACACCCATATCTCCCACCTGGTGACGACGTACCGAAACCGTAGAGTCTTTCTCTTCGTTTTCGCCCACTATCACCATAAATGGCATCTTCTGTAATTCGGCCTCACGAATCTTCTTACCTACTTTTTCATTGCGTAGGTCCACACGAGCTCTCACGTCGTATTCTTCCATCATAGCAGCTACCTTCTGTGCATATCCATTGTATTTCTCGCTTATAGGAAGCACCACTACCTGCTCTGGAGTCAACCACAGAGGGAATATACCACCCGTAGACTCTATAAGAATAGCTATAAAGCGTTCCATAGAACCAAACGGTGCACGGTGTATCATCACTGGACGGTGAGGAAGGTTATCGGCACCCGTATATGTCAAATCAAAACGTTCTGGCAGGTTGTAGTCAACCTGTATAGTTCCCAACTGCCATTTACGACCTATGGCATCTTTCACCATAAAGTCAAGTTTAGGACCATAGAATGCAGCTTCGCCATATTCAACCACCGTTTTAAGACCTTTTTCGGCAGCAGCCTGTATAATAGCATTTTCTGCTTTTTCCCAGTTTTCATCTGTACCTATGTATTTATCTGGGTTTTCTGGGTCACGCAATGATATCTGTGCCGTATATTCGCTGAATCCTAGCGATGAGAACACATATTTAACCAAATCTATAACGCCCTTGAACTCTTCCAGCAACTGGTCTGGTGTACAGAAAAGGTGAGCATCGTCCTGTGTAAAGCTACGTACACGTGTAAGACCGTGAAGCTCTCCACTCTGCTCATAACGATACACCGTACCAAATTCGGCATAACGTTTAGGTAGGTCACGATATGACCAAGGATGTGAATGGAATATCTCACAGTGGTGAGGGCAGTTCATAGGTTTAAGTAGATACTCCTCGCCTTCTTCTGGAGTGTTTATAGGCTGGAAGCTATCCTGACCATATTTTGCAAAGTGACCAGATGTAACATAAAGGTCCTTGGCTCCTATATGTGGAGTGATGACCATCTCATATCCTGCACGTTTCTGTGCTTTTACTAGGAAATCTTCCAGGCGACGACGCAATGCAGCACCCTTTGGCAACCACAATGGCAATCCCTGTCCCACACGTGAAGAGAAAGTAAACAGTTCTAGTTCTTTACCCAGTTTACGATGGTCACGTTTTTTGGCTTCTTCCATACGTTCCAGATATTCTGTAAGCAGTTTTGCCTGTGGGAAAGAGATAGCATACACACGTGTAAGCTGTTTATTTTTCTCATCTCCTCTCCAGTAAGCACCAGCTATCGATGTAATTTTCACAGCCTTGATAAGTCCCGTATGAGGTATATGACCTCCGCGGCATAGGTCTGTAAAATCACCGTGGTCACAGAATGTGATACTACCGTCTTCCAGAGCTTCTATCAGTTCTACTTTATATGGGTTTTCTTCCTTGCGATAGTAATCCAATGCAGCCTCTTTACTCATTTCACGCAACGTAAATGCGTTTTTCTCACGAGCCAGTTCCATAAATTTATCCTCTACGCGTTTGAAATCAGCATCGGTAAATTTCTCACCACCGAAATCTATATCATAGTAAAAACCATTTTCTATAGCAGGACCAATAGTAAGTTTTGCCTGAGGATAAAAACGCAATATAGCCTGTGCCAACACGTGTGCAGATGAATGCCAGAATGCTTTTTTACCTTCCTCACTATCCCACGTATGAAGCGTAAGAGTCGTATCGGTCGTAAGTGGTGTTGTTACCTCTATGGTAGTTCCGTCTGCCGTAGCAGAAATCACATTACGTGCCAAGCCTTCGCTTATGCTTTTGGCTACCTCTACGGGTGTTACCCCAGCCTCATACTCTTTGACGTTCCCGTCGGGAAAAGTAACTTTTATCATAACAGATATATATTGGTTTTAGTTATTTAATTTCAATTTGATACAGCTTGCAAATTTAATCATTTTTGCACATAAAATTACCTTTTTGAGGTAAAATTTGTCATCATTTTGTTTAACTCCCCTCTTCTATACCCCAACCATCAAAAAAGGGCTGCCTCGGGCAGCCCTTTTTTGATGGTATTTTCATTACATAAACTTCACAAAAACACCAGCTCCTATCCTCAAGAACGAAGGCATCGACATCGAAATATCTACCGTTTCCACATCGCCCAAATACTGAGTATATGCCACAGTAAAGTTATATCCCACCGTCTGGTCACGCGTCAAATATCCACGAAGACCTATTCTGGGTACCACCAGAGGCAACCACTTTTTACCTTCAAAGACATACTGGTCTGAAACTTCGGTAGATAGCTTCACACTACCCATACCCACAGCCAGTCCTACATAAGGTTTAAGATACTGTGAGAAATCCTTAACACAGAATTCTCCGCCTATCATCAGGTTCACGACACCCACATCGTGCACTTTTTCTCCCGATACAGCCTCATACTCACTTATCTTTATACGGTCATATCCTTTATCTTCCATCATAGATGCCGTCTGAAGCATAAAGAAAGCCTTCCATTTTTTGGAGAAAGAATACCCCAATCCCAACTCAAACGAAGGTGTAGGAACCTGTGAAGCATAATTGCTTATCCCGTTAAGAGCCAATGCATAACCCAGCGTAACATCTGCCGTAAAACCTTTTTCTGGAGCATAATAGCTCTTTATGTGTTCTGCACGTCCCTGACGCTCTACCATAACCGGCTGAGCCGCCATTCCCATAACCGTACACACCACTACCACAAGGGTCAATATATGTTTTTTGCTTATCATCTTCATATAGTTTTCTGTGTTATACCATTAACGATTCACTTCCAGATAAGGCGACTGAACAAATGCCGAAGGCAAATTCATTATCAATCGTGTATTATCATTTGAATTTTTATCCTCCAGTTCACCTATGATATTTGCCTGCCAAGGTATCGTGATTTTGTATTCGGCAGGAACGTGAGCCTTACCAGGAGTCTTACCAGGGTTTGATGGCAACCACACATTTTTATACCAATCGCGATACTTACGCAATGATGTAGCCTCTATCATCTCTACACATAGGATATTGGAAGCAAATGTGATAGTATAAACTGGTAACCAAGGATAATACCCTCCCCAGAACACAAGATATGGGTCTAAATATGGAGTATCTGGCAACCAACTCACCATAGAATAAACCAATTTAAGATTCAATGCATTCATCACAAAATCGGCATCGTCCTCCTTATCCACTATTTCATAGCCGTAGTTCTTCATCGCTTTAGCTATCTCGTCGGTAAAGGACTTACTGTATGAGCTTATCACAGCATTGTCTTGTCCTGTTACAACATACACATCTGGATTTACATACACTTTTATTTTTCCTTGTGCTACCATCTGGTCAAACTGACCTCCCGCCACAAAAAAGTCTGAACTACCAGTAGTATGAACAGCATACGTCTTGTCATAAGAGTCTATAAGGCTCTTCTTCATACACGAAGAAAAAAGCACAACACTCGCCACCAAGAGCAACACCAAACTACTTTTTCTCAATGTTTTTTTCATTTTTTATATATGATTTTGGTTTTCTACCTAGGATTTTATTTTGAGGAACAAAATTGAGCATAATTTTTCACATACCACACCTATTTATGCACTTTTAACTAAAATTATGTTCTTGTAACACTTATCCCCACTCACAGACACCCACTTCATCTACAATTTGGAGACAAAAAACGCTTTTTCTTTCTCCATATCAAGCGATGGATATCTACTACACACATCCTCTATCACATCTATATTTTTTTTACAGAATAGACGATACTGCTCACCATCTGGATTTTGAGGACGATGTGACACTGCTTTCATTACAGATTTTATAACCTGCGAAACCGCTGCTGTATCCCTATCAAAAAAAGCCTCCTGTATTCTCTCCCATATATAGTCCACCGCCACGCCAGAAGGATGTATCATATCCTCCCCATAGTAGCGATAATCTCTCAATTCATCCATCATTATCTCATATGATGGTATATAACGCGCCACCGCAGACTCAGCAAGCACCCGTTCCAGTGCACAGAAAAGACGAGCCTTCACATAGCTGGACTGTGGTGCTCCATCGCCCATATAACGCACAGGACTTATCGTATAGTATATCTTGACATCTGGATTTATAGCCATCAATGCTCTCTCCACCCGCATCGCTCCCTCATAAATACTATCTATACTCATCTGTTCTATGGTGAAAAATCGCGATGGAATTTTATGGCAATTGGCACATAGACGGCCAGTAGGGTTATATCTGTACACTTGGGAGGTGCCGTATGTTATAAAAAGATGTGTGGCACTGGATAGCGATTCATGTAGCGTATCTATCAATTCATTAAGCGCACACAGAGCATCGTCTATGCTAGCATATGAATGTTTACTATGCAAATCCATAGACATATAAACCCCATCACGCTCAAAAAAATCATCGGCTGTGAAATATCTTTTTTCTACCACACGCATCAGAGCCTCATTTACCGAATGAGGAGAAAACAATGTCCCAAACGGATTTATCACCGTCTGCATTTTTATCTCGGCAAATTTTTCTCCTATATTCCCTGCAAAACAAGACCCTATAAACCACAACCGCGAATCATAAGTGATATCGTGGTGATAGTCCCCCATACGTACCTGTGTAGATAGTTTCATACTGCTACTCTCTTATCTCTAGCGATTCTACATCGCTCAATTTTTCTTTAAGGGCTTCTATATCCAGTTCAAAATAATGAATAGGATAAACCACACGTGGCTCTATCATTCGTACAGCATCAACCCACATTTCATCGCTCATAGTATATGGTAGATTTTTGGGCAGGAACGCCACATCTACACTACCTTTAAGAGATGCCATCTCGGGTATGTTTTCTGTATCTCCCGCTATATAAATACAACAACCATCTATCCACAGCAGATAACCATTCCCTACCCCACGAGGGTGAAAATGATGTCCTTCTTCATTGCGATGTTCTATGTTATATGCCATCACAGCCTTGATTTTCATACCAGATATTTCTACCTCATCACCATTTGACAATGTGTGTGTAACATTCATAAGACGTGCCACATCTTCATTGGATACCACAATAGTATCGGGGGTGAGTATATGACGCAATGCCTCGGGGTCATAGTGGTCATAGTGGTCGTGAGTAATGAGTATCACATCGGCCGCTGGCATATCTGTATAATCGGCAGCCTCGCTATATGGGTCGGCATATATATTTTTACCACCAGAGACCAGCAATAATCCTGCGTGCCCCAATGTATTCACCTCTATATGTCCTTGCGTAGTTTCTATGGTCGTTTTCATATCTTTATATTTTTTATTTTTGCACGGGATAAATATATAAATTTTTTCACTTATAGTAAGTGATATTTTTTTTGAAAAAATAATTTGCAAAACAATATATTTTGACTATCTTTGCACCCGTCTTTATGACACAAGGGATCATAGCTCAGCTGGTTCAGAGCATCTGCCTTACAAGCAGAGGGTCGGGGGTTCGAATCCCTCTGCTCCCACCAAGCCACCTAAAGGGTGGCTTTTTTATTTTAAATGCTTTTTATGCAAAAAGACTTTACTAAAAGTATTTTGCTTAAACAAGCCCCCTGGGGCGTATGAAGTCCCTCTGCTCCCACTTATTTACCAATAAAAAAAGGAGCCCAACAAGACCCCTTTCTTATATTAAAACGCCACCTTTCTATACTTTAAGGAATGTACCCTTGCGGTAGAGGAAATACAAAAACAGCCAACACACCGTCACATATCCCGCTTGGACGACCACCAGACTCCAACCCTCTGGCAACAGACCTGCCAATCCTCCCACAAAGAAATTGGTTATACTCTTAAACCCTATTATGCGTTGTGCCAGATATATAGTAATGGAGTTCATTCCCACCACTCTTAATATCAACGTCCATCGTTTATAGCCCTTCACATCTATCACATAATAAAACACCGCCATCAGCACCAGCGAATATGCTCCTACTGCACACACAAAAGTACTGGACCACAACATCTTGTTAACAGGAACAAATCCACTACCTACCACAGCCACCACTGCTAGAACCACCGCCGCAGCCAACATATAGAGTGTCTTACGTCCTCCCGACACTCGCTCCTCTGGTACGCGTATCAACTCACCCGTAAACACCCCCAACATAGCTGTTACAATAGCCGGCACGGCCGACAAGAGTCCTTCGGGGTCAAAATGATTACTATACAACAATCTACCAGGCAAAAACAAACGGTCTATATATCCCACTATATTACCTTCGCGGCTCAACGGGTCGGCATCCATCACATCGGGAGCAGCTACATATTTGGTAAGTAGAGCATATCCCACCAGTATAAACAAAGATATAGCCACACGAGTCTTAACCCCAAATCTCACAAACAACAATGCCGCAAACATCCACGCTATACCTATACGTGCTAGCACGCTGGCATATCTCATATTTTCAAAATTGAGTTTTAACAACCCATTGTATATCATACCCAGAAAGACGAGTATCAGGGCTCGTTTAATGATTTTAACAACTATACCCC
>JAFYKQ010000041.1 GCA_017537565.1 Flavobacteriales bacterium | reverse complement strand
ATTACCTGATAGAAAAACAAAGAAATTTGCATTAGTTCCTATTTTTAAAAATCATTTAAAAAAAGGTCTTGCTATTAATATGTTTGTATTACTTTTATTAGTAGCTGCAATTACTGTTGTTAATTTAGCTATTGCTGGAACAAAAGTAAAAGATGAATATGAAGAATTCTTAAAAATTTACTATGCTTGGAGAGATGCTGGTCGTCCTGAAGGAGAATACGTGAGATGGAGAAATGTTAAAGGTAGATAGACTCCATTTGTAATACTGGTACTATAAATAAAATGTTGCCCCACCCTTTCGGGTGGGGATTTTCCAATCCTCAAATGTGAATTTTTTATAACAATACATTTTTTACAATTAGTTTGTATTTTAAAAATATCTCACTACATTTGCAGTCATACACAGATATATATGATTTATAAAATATAATGATTATGAGATATTATTTGACAATTGACGAATTCAAAGAAAAACTTTTCAGTCTACCTCTTAACAAGGCACACGATTTATGTGCTAATCAAATAACACAAATGATGTCTTATGCACCTGCCTTTTCTACCGAAGATAGAATACGTTTTTTTCATATCATATTTGATTATTTTGATTACTATAACCAAAAACGCGACAATGTACTAAACAAAATAGACCTTAACCAACACATTAGAATTCTACACCTATCCAAATATGTCATAGCCAAAGCCGATGTACCCGCAGACCTTTCCAATTACAAAATTCTTTTAAGAAAACATATCTCTGCTTATAACAAACAATTACGCGACATTTAGAGTTTTCTCATTTATTTTTTATCTATCTTCTTATTTTTTGGGATAAACGTACTATATCCCACAAAAAAACCGTATTTTTGTCATCTTATAACAAGAAATATATTTACACGAGATATAAACTTATAAATGACTTATATGAGCCATCTATCAGAACAAGAAATAGTACGTAGAGAATCTCTTAAAAAGCTGCGTGAATTGGGTATAGACCCATATCCTGCTGCCGAATATGTAACCACCCACCATACAGAGGACATAAAAAATGACTTCGAATCACTGGAAGGCACACACGTTACATTGGCAGGGCGAATGATGAGTCGCCGTATAATGGGTAAGGCTTCGTTTGCCGAGATTGCAGACAGTCGCGGTCGTCTTCAGTTTTACATCAGCCGTGATGATATAGAAAACGGCGAAGTGATGTATAACACAGTCTTCAAAAAACTACTGGACATAGGAGACTTCATAGGTATAGAGGGTAAAGTATTCCGCACACAGATGGGCGAGATATCTGTACACGTAGATAAACTTACTCTTCTATCCAAATCTATCAAACCTCTACCTATAGTCAAAAAAGACAAGGAAGGAAACATATATGACGCTTTTTCAGACCCAGAATTGAGATATCGTCAGCGTTATGTGGATTTGGTAGTAAACGAAGGCGTGAGAGACGTGTTCCTTAAACGCACCAAGATTATAAACACGATGCGTGAGTTCTTTAATGGACTTGGCTGCCTGGAAGTAGATACTCCAGTACTGCAGTCTATCCCTGGCGGCGCTACAGCACGTCCGTTTATAACCCACCACAACGCATTGGACATTCCATTGTACTTGCGTATAGCCAACGAACTTTATCTTAAACGTCTTATAGTAGGTGGATTTGACGGCGTGTATGAGTTCTCCAAAAACTTCCGAAACGAAGGTATGGACCGTACTCACAACCCAGAATTTACTTGTGTAGAGTTGTACATAGCATACAAGGACTACAACTGGATGATGGATATGACAGAACGTCTGCTTGAAAAAGTATGTGTAGCGGTCAATGGTTCGACAGAAATCCAGATAGGAGATAATACGGTAAGCTTCCGTGCTCCGTTCCGTCGTATGACGATGATAGAATCCATCAAGGAATATACGGGCGTTGACATAACGGGTATGGACGAGGTTGCACTGCGTGAGGTGTGTGGAAAGCTCAATGTAGAGATAGACGACACGATGGGTGTAGGTAAACTGATAGACGAGATATTTGGCGAATATGTAGAAAAGAACCTTATCCAGCCTACATTTATCACAGACTACCCTATCGAGATGTCTCCTCTTACCAAACGTCATAGAGACAACCCACAGCTTACAGAACGTTTTGAGCTGATGGTAGGCGGTAAAGAAGTGGCAAACTGCTATTCAGAGCTTAACGACCCAATAGACCAACGCGAACGCTTTATGGCACAGATGGCTCTTTCTGAACGCGGTGATGACGAGGCGATGTTCATAGACCAAGACTTCTTGCGTGCTTTGGAGTATGGTATGCCTCCTACGGGCGGTATAGGTATAGGTATAGACCGATTGGTTATGATGATGACAGGAGCTCAATCTATACAGGACGTACTGTTCTTCCCACAGATGAAACCAGAGGTATGGGACATAGAACCACGTGTAGACACAGCGGCATTTGCACAGATAGGTGTTCCAGAGGTATGGATAGAACACGTGATAGCTGCCGGCTATGCTACGGTAGATGCTTTGAAAGAGAAAAAGGCATCACAGATACAGCAAAACTTGAGTGGTTACCGCAAAAAAAACAAACTAGACATACCATCTCTTTCTATCGAAGACGTGGAAAAATGGCTTGCATAAATCACAGTCTTGACGATAGAAAAACCGCACCCATGGGTGCGGTTTTTTATATATCATATCATTTATTTTGACGCTATATGCCATTGTTCTAGGTAAAATGAATATATTTGTAACTATGAACAAAGAGACAAAAAAAGAAGCCACAGTAATATCTGCCACAGGTCTATGGTGCGAGATACTCACCGATACGGGAGAGGTCATAAAATGTCGCATCAAAGGCAATATGCGTATCAAGGGCATAAAAAGTACCAATCCAGTAGCCGTAGGAGACCGTGTAGTTTACACTTGTGATAAGGAAGGAAACGATGGTGTTATCACACAGATATGTGACCGTCGCAATTACATAGTACGCCGTTCGGTAAATCTATCAAAACGTACACATATCCTCGCTGCCAATATAGATATGGCATTCGTGGTGGTGACACTCGCTATGCCAGCCACTACGACTACATTTATAGACCGCATATTGGCTTCGTGTAGGGCTTATGGGATAGATGCTACACTGGTCTTTAACAAGATGGACATCTACACTCCCGAAGGCATTGATGCCGTGGGCGAATTAAGAGAACTGTATGAAAAAATAGGTTACCCTACTATCACCACCAGCACCATTACAGGTGAGGGTATAGATGAATTGAGAGAGGCTATGAAGGACAAGACCTGTATGTTTACAGGACACTCGGGTTGTGGAAAGAGCAGCCTTATAAATGCGGTAGAGCCTTCGCTTGACATACGCACAGGAGAGATATCCTCAACCCACGCCCAGGGACAACACACCACGACATTTGCACGTATGCACCTGCTTTCATTTGGCGGAGCGATAATAGATACTCCCGGTATAAGAGGATTTGGTATGGTAGATATGAAAGGAGCCGAGGTAGGAGATTATTTCCCCGAGATATTTGAAATTAAAGACCAGTGCCGTTTTAATAACTGTACACATACAGAAGAGCCCGGCTGTGCAGTACTATCTGCGGTAGAGGCAGGAGAGATAGCCATATCTAGATTTGAAAGCTACTTGAGCATATTGCGTGGTGACGAAGGCCCTTATAGAGAGGATATATACAAATGAGAAAAAAACTAGTCATATTCACAGGAGCAGGCATGAGTGCCGATAGTGGCATATCTACATTCCGCGATGCCGATGGACTATGGGACCGTTATCGCATAGAGGACGTATGCACACCCGAAGCCTTACTCAAAAACCGCGAACTAGTCATAGAGTTCTACAACAAACGTCGTCGTGAGGTTTATGAAAAAAGTCCCAATGATGGTCATATAGCATTGGTAGAACTGGAAAAGTATTTTGATGTAGAAATCATAACACAAAACATAGACGACCTACACGAACGTGCTGGCTCTACTCGTGTTACACACCTACACGGTGAGATAGGTAAATTGCGTAGCAGCGTCAATACAGATGTCATATTTGACCTGAAAGGCTGGGAGCAACCACCTGCCCTCAAAGCCCCCGATGGTTCTCCTGCACGTCCTCATATAGTGTTCTTTGGAGAGGCAGTACCTATGTTTGAACGTGCGGTAGAGATCGCCCGACGTGCCGATATTTTTGTGGTGATAGGCACTTCACTGGCGGTATATCCTGCGGCTTCACTGCTATACTATGTAGGTGAGCCTGTACCTAAATTTCTAGTGGATCCGGGAGAGCCAGACCTGCGTGTTGTAAACGGAAAGATAGACATCATAAAAGAGCGTGCTGCCAGTGGTGTACCACAACTCGTGGAGCGTCTTATAAAGGAATATGGAGATAAATAATCAAGTATAACTCTTAAAACATACCATTATGAAAAAATTTTTACTATTACTCCCAGTTCTGCTACTTACACTATCTTGTGGCAATAGTAACGACACCGTATATACCGGTCCCATCAAGACGATAAAAATAGATGTTTCATCGGCCGAAAAGTTCAAAGACCTATCTTATATGTATGACACGTCTCACTATAAAATAGTGGCCCTGGAAACGAGAGATGACGCTCTTTTAGGGAACAAGGTAACAGATATTTTTTATAGAAACGGACGCCTGTACATAGCAGAATCACAGTCAAATGCTCTATTTATGTTTGACGATAATGGCAAATTCATTAAAAAGATACACAACGTAGGCGAAGGTCCTATGGATTATCGCAACATAGGCACCATACGCATAACCGATGACAGAATATACCTCATAGAACAGTATGGCACCAAAGTCCTATGCTATGATATGGACCTTAACTACATAGGACAGACTTCGCTTAGAAAGTTACGTGAGAAAAACATATTCTACCCTTCATCTACATTTGCCATAGGGGATAAGATGTTCTATGCCAATGTTTATTGCACGAGCAGCGACACAGATTTAGGTTGTGATGTACCTTACAAGATATGCTCTACCGATATGGATTTGAGTAACGTAAAATACCATCTGCCCATAGATAAAAAGAGCGAGACTGCCCCTGCTTCGCCATTCTTTTTAAGAGAGCAGGAATACACAGATATAAACGGCAAAGTTCACTTGATGTGTTCTTCTTATGACACGATATACGTAGCCTCTCGTGATACGATAGTCCCAGAATACGTATTTGATTTTGGAGAGAACCAGTTACCTTCTTCTCTTGCCAAGACCGAAGACGTACGCAGTATGTTAAGAAATCCCGAATATGACAAATATGTACGCATATCTTCTATGAAAGAGACCAACCGCTATATGATATTCTCATTTGTGATGGGAGGGCGTAGTTTTGACCCAAGACAATTGGCCAAAATGCCCGAAGACATACGCATGGACCCTATAAAGAGTACCCTTTGGCTCAACGAGAACCAGACATTTAACGGCTATAATATTTTCTATGACAAGATAAAAGAAGAGGCTACGCTGGTCAATGGTTACAAAATAGAAAAATTTGCCAAATATCGTTTATCGGGAGTATCTCACTGTGACGGAGATTATATGATATCGGTAGAGGGCGTTTCTCCATATTCTTTTGATAAAGAGAACAAATACATTGTTAAAACTACGGAAAATCACCCATACCCCGCATATGAAAAAGATAAAAACGAAGTCTTGAAAACCCTCACACCAAATAGTAATCCTGTCGTCTATATCTATAAATTAAAATAGAAATCCATCTTGTAAATAAAGAGCATACAGTTAAAAAACAACAGCCGCCCCATAGGGCGGCTGTTTACATTGCGTTATTATGTGGTTAGATTTTAGCTTTACGCATATCGCCTTCTGCTTCAAACGCCTGGTGGAATGACAGTGCAGATTCCAGACAGATAGGAGTGTGAGCATCTTTTGTCTTGCTCAAATACTCGCGTAGCAATGGACGATATTCTGGGTGTACTACGTTTTCTATTATCTCCTCGGCACGCTGGATAGGTGATTTACCGCGTAGGTCGGCAACACCATATTCGCTTATGATGATTTTAACCGAATGTTCTGAATGGTCTGCGTGAGATACCATTGGTACAAATGCAGATATACAACCATTTTTGGCAGTAGATGGTGTAGTATAGATAGAAATATAAGCGTTACGTGTAAAGTCACCAGAACCACCTATACCGTTCATCATCTTTTTACCCATAATGTGAGTAGAGTTGATGTTACCAAATATATCGGCTTCGATAGCGGTGTTAATAGTGATAAGACCCATACGGCGTACCATTTCTGGGTTGTTTGAAAGCTCTTGTGGACGTAGAACGACTTTGTCTTTGAAGAATTCTATATCGTCATAAAGTTCTTTCATAGCTCCGTCACTCAATGTAAGAGAACATCCGCTGGCAAATTTACAACGACCTTCTTTCATAAGTCCTACCACAGAATCCTGTATCACCTCTGTGTACATTTCAAATGGTGGTATGTCTTTGTTTTCACCCAAACAGCCAAGTACAGCATTTGCTATGTTACCCACACCAGACTGTATAGGAAGGAATGTAGATGGTATGCGACCTTCTTTCATCTCCTTGGCAAGGAAATCGGCCACGTTTTTACCTATCTTCATAGTAGTCTCATCTAGAGGAGTAAATGGAGCCACACCGTCAGAACAGTTTGTCTCTACTATACCTACTATCTTTTCTGGGTCAACTTTTACCGTTGCAGTACCTATACGGTCTGATGGAGTGTAGATAGGTATCTCACGACGGCAAGGAGGATCGGCAGGTTCATATATATCGTGCAGACCTTTAAGAGCCTTTGGATGATAAGAGTTAAGTTCTATGATGATTTTTTTGGCAAGACGAGCAAATGTAGGAGTATTACCCACACCAGATGTAAGTGTTATTTCGCCGTCTTCTGTCACATCACAAGCCTCTATTACAGCTACGTCAACATTTCCCAAGAATCCATAGCGAATGTCCTGTGCTAGTTGTGATAGATGATAGTCATAGTAGTGAACATCGTGACGGTTAAGAGCTGCACGTGAATCCTTGTTTGACTGGTAAGGCGTACGGAACTTCATAGCATTAGCACGTGCCAATGCCCCGTCCAGATGGTCTGATGTAGATGCACCTGTAAATACACCTACCTGAAATGGTTCACCTTTTTCGTGTGCCGCTATCGCTCTTTTGGCAAGAGCTTCACTTACGGCCTTTGGACTACCAGCAGCTGTAAATCCACTGAAACCTATATTATCCCCGTGGTTAATGTGTGATGCAGCTTCTTCGGCCGATATGATTTTGTATGACATAATACAGTTAATGTTTAAGTTTTTATTTATGTGTGATTATATTCTGAATGTATTTTACACCGTCTGCAAAGTTATGTATTCTTTCTCAAAATAAGACTTTTATTTTATTCTTTTTTCCTCCATAGATTTATAGAAATAAAATAAAAAACTCTACATTTGTATACATAAACGATGTCATTATGAAAAAAACACTTTTAATCACGGTATTTCTCTTGGCGTGCAACATAGTTATGGCAGGAGAAAAAGATGGGACAGGTACACTTACCACCCACACATTCACTCACCGTGGGATAGAATACACCTATCATCTATATAAACCACAGGGGCTTCCAGATGGGGCTCCACTGGTAATGGTATTTCACGGCTATGGGGCAGGTTCCACTCCTCCACTTTCATACGGCATCAATCCTGTGGCAGACCGCGAAGGTTTTGCCGTGTGCTATCCTACGGGACCCAAGGACTTCAGAGGGAACCACTGCTGGGCGGTAGGATATTCTTTCCACATAGAAAAGGGTTGGGATAGAGATGATGTAGGATTCACCAGACGCCTGGTTAAACACTTACAAAAAGAACACAATTTTTCAAAACATAACGTATTTGCTACGGGACATTCAAACGGTGGTGAGATGAGCTATCTTTTGGCATACAAAGCACCAGATGTGTTTGCTGCTGTGGCACCTATTTCGGGACTTACTATGGAGTGGATGTACAGGGAACTGGAAGCCAAAACACCTATACCTCTACTTGAAATACACGGCACAAAGGATATGACGTCCAAATGGAACGGCGACCCCGACAACAAAGACGGTTGGGGGGAATACATAGCCGTACCTCGTGCGGTGTCTCTATGGGCTGCTGTTAATCGTTGCACACACGAGATAACAGAAGAACTCCCCATTGTGAGAAACAGAGTCATAGCACATCGTTATGTAGATGGCACTGGTGGCAACCAAGTATGGTTATATGAGGTGGTAGGAGCAGGGCACTCTTGGCCAAATGGGGACATGGATACCGCCAGTGAGATATGGAAATTCTTTAAGATGTATCTTAAATAAACACACAATAAAAAAAGGAGCATTAAGCTCCTTTTTTTTTATTTTCACATCATATATACTCAGATGATAAAAAAATGAACTAAAAAACAGCATTAGTGTACACTTTAGATGCTACAATATGAGCAAATATAGGTATATTTGCAGTTATGGAAAGCGGTAAAAAGGACATACGCTCTATGAGCGAGCAAGAATTGAGAGACTTTTTTTCTATCAAAGGTCTGGGGGCTTATCGTGGCAGTCAAGTTCACCAATGGCTGTGGCAAAAAGGAGCCGAGACATTTGACGAGATGACTTCACTCTCTCGTACTGTAAGAGAAGAACTGGATAAAGAGTTTTTCATTCCCAAGGCCCGTATTCCCCATTTCCAACAGAGCAGTGATGGCACCATAAAAAACGCCATCGAACTACCCGATGGTCTTATAGTAGAGAGTGTTCTTATCCCTGCCGATGGCCGCACTACTCTATGCGTATCCTGCCAAGTAGGGTGTGCTATGGGCTGTGCTTTCTGTGCTACGGCTCGTCTTAAACGCACACGAGACCTCACAGCAGGAGAAATTTACGACCAGGTACTGCTATCTCATCGCCAGAGTATGCAGTATTTCTCTCGTCCGCTATCCAACATCGTGTTTATGGGTATGGGAGAACCAACGATGAATTACAGCCAAGTGATGCGTGCCATAGAACTTATAACATCAGACAAGGCACTGGGTATGTCGCCTCGTCGTATAACTGTATCTACGGTAGGCAATGCCCGTATGATACGCCGCATGGCCGATGATGGAGCACGTTTTCATCTGGCGGTATCACTGCACTGGGCCATCCAGGAAAAACGCGCGACGATAATGCCCATCGCTCAAAGTGTACCACTGGACGAACTTCTAGACTCGCTTAATTATTGGTACTCAAAAACCAAATCACGCGTAACGTTGGAATACGTGATATGGAAAGGTCTTAATGACCGTATAGAAGACATAAAGGCTCTTATAGCATTTGCCCGTCGAGTCCCCAGCAAGGTAAACCTCATCGAGTACAATGACATAGGTGACAGTCGTTTTTCTACGGCATCGCCCGATGTCACACAAATGTACATAGACGCACTGGAAGCTGCTGGTATAACCACCGTGGTACGTTATTCCAAAGGCCGTGATATAGATGCGGCTTGTGGCCAACTGGCAGGACGCAGAGAGAAAAAAGAATAGAAAAAAAAATTGTTCATTATAATGGGAGCAGTAGATAAAATACGTCGTCCTATCGAGAGAGAGATGGAAATCTTTGAAGACAAATTCCGTGAGAATATGTCTTCGGGAGTGGCTCTACTAGATAGGGTGTTATATTATTTGGTAGGTCGCAAGGGGAAACAGATGCGTCCTATGTTTGTCTTCCTCACCGCCAAAATGATAGCTGGGGAAGATAGACCTACGCTTGATTCTACATATCGTGCGGCGAGCCTTATAGAACTGGGACATACGGCATCTTTAGTTCACGATGACGTGGTAGATGACAGCGACAAACGTCGTAATTTCTTTTCGGTCAATGCTATCTGGAAAAACAAGATAGCTGTACTGGTAGGTGATTTTATGCTCACAAGAGCTCTCACACTGGCCATAGATAACGAAGAGTTTGATATGTTACGTGTGGTGGGGCATACGGCACAGAGTATGGCCGAAGGCGAACTCCTGCAAATAGAAAAAGCCAAACACCTCAACATAACAGAGGACGTTTATTATGATGTCATAAAAGGAAAAACAGCCGTTCTTATATCCTCGTGTTGTGCCATAGGAGCCATATCGGTAGGAGCAGACAAGGAAACGGTAGATAAAATGAGTGAATTTGGACTGCTGTGTGGCATGGCCTTCCAGATAAAAGACGACCTGTTTGACTATACTGAAGACCACATAGGTAAACCTACTGGTATAGACATTCGCGAGCAGAAGATGACACTGCCTCTTATCTATGTTCTTAACACCGTTAGTCGTGAGGAACGTAAATGGATGATAAACATAGTCAAAAAACACAACAAGGATAAAAAACGAGTAAAAGAACTCATAAAATATGTGCAAGAGCACGGTGGGCTGGAATATGCAACAGCCAAAATGAACGAGTTTAAGAGTAAAGCATTGGATATACTAGAGGCATACCCAGACTCTCCTGCCCGCCAATCACTGGAAGAACTAGTACGCTACTGCACAGAACGTAAATTATAACACGATGAACACAGAAGAAAAACGCCCCCTTATACTCATAAGTAATGATGATGGGATAGATGCACCAGGGATACGTTCACTTATAGACTTTGTAAGTGATATGGGAGATGTATGGGTTGTGGCTCCTGCTACTGTACAGTCTGGAAAAGGACACGCCATAACATTGGACGGGATAATAAAAGTAGAAGAGGTCGCCCCACGCAATGGCAGTGTGGTAGAATATCGTTGCTACGGTACTCCTGCCGACTGTGTAAAAATAGCCAAAAATGAACTCCTACCACGTATTCCAGACATATGTCTTTCGGGTATAAACCACGGCAGTAATGCGTCGATAAATGTCATTTATTCGGGAACGATGGCTGCGGTTATAGAAGCTGGCGTGGAAGGAATACCTGCCGTAGGATTTTCACTATGTGATATGGACTGGGACTCTCCTATGGAACAGTTGAGGGAATATGTAAGACTCATCACCCGCAATGCGTTAGAAAAACGCCTACCAGCCCATACGGTACTCAACGTAAACTTCCCTACGGGAGAGATAAAAGGAATAAAAGTATGCCGTCAGGCAGCCACACGCTGGGAAAAAGAATTTGAAAAGAGAGAAAATCCTCGTGGTGGTAATTATTACTGGATGGTAGGCCACCCTATATGTATGGAAACAGGTGAGGACACAGACCACTGGGCATTATCTCACGGGTATGTTTCGGTTGTTCCTACCACTTATGACCTTACAGCTCACCGCTCTATAGAGATGATAGAAGCGTGGGAGCTATAACATCAAAATTCTTTTTGAGATTATGAAATACTACATCATAGCAGGCGAAGCATCGGGAGACCTGCACGGCAGTAACCTCATTCGCGAGATAATAAAAAAAGACCCACAGGCCGAAATAAGAGCTTGGGGAGGGGATATGATGCGTGATGCGGGTGCTACGGTAGTAAAACACTACAAAGACCTAGCCTTTATGGGATTTGCCGAAGTGGTAGCCAATCTGCGTACCATTCTGGGCAATATGTCTTTCTGTAAAAAAGACATCAAAGACTTCAATCCAGATGCCGTTATATTTATAGACTACCCGGGCTTTAACCTCAATATAGCTCGTTGGTGTAAAGACAAGGGCTACAAGACTATTTATTACATATCACCACAGGTATGGGCTTGGAAGGAAGGACGCGTCAAGGGCATACGTCGCAACGTGGACCATATGATAGTCATACTGCCATTTGAAAAGGCGTTCTATGAAAAACACCACTACCATACAGACTATGTGGGACACCCTCTGCTAGATGCTCTATCTACCCGCAAGGCTCCATCACGCGATGCATTCTGTATGGAACACGGTCTAGATTCTCGCCCTATCATAGCATTACTGCCTGGTAGTCGCCGTCAAGAGATAAAAGCTATGCTGCCTATTATGGCTTCGCTGGTAAAGGACTACCCACAGTATCAATGGGTGCTGGCTGCCGCTCCTTCTCAAAGCCGAGATTTCTATCGTAGTATCATAGGCTCACTACCTATAAAAATAATAGCGGGAGAGACTTATGCTATATTGAGTCTGGCTCATGCAGCACTTGTAACATCGGGAACAGCCACACTGGAAACGGCCCTTATAGGAACCCCACAAGTGGTATGTTACAAGGGCAACCCTATATCTTACATCATAGGTCGTATGGTAGTCAAGGTGAAATACATCTCATTGGTCAATCTTATAGCCGATGATGCGGTGGTTACAGAACTCATACAGGGAGACCTCAACACGGCTCGCCTACACTATGAATTCCGCCGTATAATAGATGGTGCCTCCCGCCAAAAGATGATAGATGATTATGCAAACATACGTCATATATTGGGTGATGGAGGAGCGTCTATGCGTGCGGCAAGTCTCATTATAGAATACACCAGCAAACAACATTAGCGATTATCTATGGCCACCTGTGCTACATTTATATTCTTTGTGGTTTTTGTCTGTGCGATAGGAGCGGCAGGGATTGTAGATGTAGAGAATGCATTATGTGGACTCATTGCATCGGGGGCTTTTATGTTTTGGGCTTATTACAGACGTCTTACCAATAAAGTCAAAACAATATCTTGCCTTTTATTCACACTATGTGTAGGGCTATCATACGGCAGTTTAATATACTCACAGGAAAAAACGCTAGATAGCAAAATACCTTATTACAGAGCCATAGATATAAGCGGAGTAATAAATGACGTATCTCCCATTAACAGCTATGGTAGTCGCAGAATAACGATAGGTGATATTTCCTCCCCACAAGTACAGGCTCTTCCCAGCAAATACTCATTACAATGCTACATAGACTCTACCCGCGTAGCCAATGTGGGTGATAGTATAAAAGGTCGCTCATTACTACTACCTATCAAGAGTGCATTAAGTGCCGATGATGTGGACTACGCTTCTATATTCAGGAAAAGAGGTGTCATAGGAAGTGTAAGAGGAGAAAATATGACTATCTCTATCTCTGGGAATAGCGAGCTCACGTTACGGGAGAGAATCATAAAACATATCGTTACCAGTATAAAGCATAACGATATTAACGATGAAACATCACAGATATTACTCGCACTAACGATAGGCGAAAAGGACGATATGTCTCCCAGCTTTAAAAATGCACTATCCTCCAGTGGCATTATCCATCTGTTTACCGTATCGGGTATGCACGTCGCTCTGCTAGCAGCACTGGTATGGGGGCTGACGTTTTTTATGAGCAGAAAAAAACTATTGCGTAGGATTATAGTTATCTCTTCGTTGTTTTTCTATGCCTATCTATGTGATGGGACAGCTCCTGTTATGCGTGCTGTATTTATGTTTACCTTTATATCCATAGCATCTATAAATCCTGCCCGCAATAAAAATTCGCTCAATGCACTAGGGCTATCGGGATTGCTGTATATAATACTATATCCACAGGAGGCCACTTCGGCGGGATTTGCTATGAGTTATACTGCGGCGGCAGCTATTATCATATTCTATGAGAGACATGCATCGTGGAAGAAAAAACTACCAAAGGTCCCTGCTTATTTCCTATTTATACTGCTTACGACATTATGTGCCGAAATAGCTCTTATGCCATTTATCCTGTATCATTTTGGGAAGATGAATATGCTTTTCCCCTTTGCCAATCTACTGATGATACCATATGTCACACTATATCTATTCCCTTTGTCTTGGCTTGTAATGCTATCATCTGTGATAGGTTTTTGTCCTAGAGTGCTAGGTCATTTATATGAGTTATCCTGTGATGTAGTGTATGAAGTAACATCATTTTTCAACAGATGGGCCACGACGATAAATATAGATGATATGAATATCACAGCAGCCATTGCATTGGCACTGGTGGTGTGGGGAGCTATATTATTTATATGTCATCATAGACAGACGGCTATCACGATGAGTGTAGCAGGCTGTATCGTTGCTCTATACTCTTATATGGTAGGAGAAGTCACTCAACGTCCTACCCTATGTTACGACACAGCCAGGGAAACGCTGTTTATAGATAACCGTAACACAAAAATTGATTTTGACAGTGGGGAACGCTCTACGGTGGGCGGCAAGGTGATATGTAGAGCCGCTTCTCATCTATACGTTTTCCCTAGATATGATTTCACGCTAGTAGCCGATGCCTTTTTCTACCCACAGTCTCTCCCCGACGAAGTAATCATATCCCCACTGTGTCCATATCACGACACGAGAAAATGGATAGACTGGTGCCATAAGCACAACGTAAAACTATATGATATGCGTCGCAATGGCTACTATACTATAAATACTTTGTGATAAAAAACGACCTCCTTTTTTTATTTTATGCTAAAGATATTTCATTTTTCTCTTGACTCGTCCCCAAGGGCATATGCTAATTTTGCACTCGCTAGCAAATAAATCGTACGATTATGAGTAACAAAACACATTTAAAAATAGGAGAGTTTTCAAAGCTGATGCAGGTGACGGTTAAGACCTTACGCCACTATGAGCAGAGAGGATTGCTACTGCCCGATAAAGTGGATATGTGGACAGGATATCGCTACTACAGCATTGCACAGATGCAGCGACTCAACATCATTCGTTCCCTGCAGCGACAGGGTTTCACACTCGAGGAAATCAAGGAACTGTTGGAAGATGGTATGCAGATGCCAAGTATTGAACAACTGACTAAAAAAATAGAGGAGACCGAGCGACAACTACAACTGCTGATAGAACGTCGTAAACAACTGCTCAAATGGATAGACTCTCACAAACAAATTAAATCTATGGAAAAATTCAGTATTCAATCTCTACCCGAAATTATCGTGGCGAGCCATCGAGAAATCATACCAGACTATAGTGCACTAGGAATGTTGTGTGTGAATAAAATTGGCCCCGAGATGCAACGTCTAGGTTGCAAGTGCCCTGTTCCGGGCTATTGCTTCACCATTGAGCATAGCAAAGAATATCGCTCTACCGATATTGATATCGAGTATTGTGAGCAGGTCGAAGAGATGGGACAGGATAGCGATATTATACAATTTAAACGCTTGCCTGCCGTACCAAAGGCACTATGTATGAAACACGTGGGGCCTTATGAGCGCTTCCACGAATCATTTACCGAGGCTTTTGCCTATATAGAAGAACAAGGCTACAAGATTGCAGGAGATTTCCGCACTTGCTACATTGATGGTGTGTGGAATCAAGAAGACCCCGAACAGTGGCTATCTATCATTCAGATTCAAATTGAGTAATCTTTCACAAAAACAGAATTAAAAATAAATAAGTTAACGATAAAAAACGGCAGCCCTATCGGGGCTGCCGTTTTTTATCATCGACGTGTCGTTTATTTCTTTTTAACAGGAACTACTATCGCTGGATTATCCTTCACCGGTACCGATGGTGCGAGAGCTATATCTATCCCCTCTATAAGGTATGGGTCATTGTTTACTTTAAGGGTTGTCTTGAAGTATTCTTCTTTAGCACCTACCGTTTTTATAAGATATGATTTAAGAGTAAGTGCTCGTTTACGGGCTAGGCGTGTAGCTACATGTTCTTTCCCCTCATCTTTCACACGGCTCTCTACTGCTATGTAATACTCTCCTGTTCTTAACTTAGATATATTTTTATTTATATGGGATATAATGTTTTTAAGGGCATACTTGTTTTCTTCATACTCATTATAGAGTATGGTCTTGCCTTCGGGGAAGGATACTTTATAATGTGTGAACTGTGGCTCTTGTATAGCCGAAGTCGTTATCATATTCTGTGAGAATGCACTCATAGCAAAACATAGTATAAGTGTAGCGGTGAATAATTTTTTCATAACGTTCTGTGTATTTGTTACAAATATATATCAATCTCGCCTCCCTTCAAAATTTTATATAAGAAAAAAGAATTTATCGCTATATTTGGCATATTATTACACGATAAACCAAATCTTTTGCCTATGGAAATTTTATGGATAATTATAGTAATCATTCTGCAAATAATAGCAATGGCTGGGACTATAATCCCTGTTCTTCCCAGTATTACCATTGCTTGGGCAGGAATGCTCATACTATACCTACTGGTAGGTGGTGATGCTATAAGTGGCACCACATTTATATGGGTAAGCATAGCTGCCATCGCCGCCAAGGTACTAGACCTACTACTACCTCTATGGGGCGTAAAACTATTCGGAGGGACAAAAAGCGGAGTTAATGGAGCGACAATAGGTATGGTAGTGGCACTGCTGTGGTCTTTTACTCCGTTTGCAGCGATAATAAATCCTATCATTGCTATGGTCGTTTTCCCTATAATAGGAGCCTTTGTAGGGGAGAAAAGAGCCGCCGAGGGTGATAACCGCAAGGCTTGGGGAGGTGCTTGGGGTTCACTACTGGGATTTTTCTTGACCATAGGTATCAAATTCATTCTCATAGCCTGGTACCTATATATCACAATAGCATACATAGTAAAATAAACCAAGAAACTCTACCCCAAAAACGGCGGCCTGCGGCCGCCGTTTTTGGGGGTACACTATAAAAAAAAGAACTTGCCAAAAAGACCGAGCTCATTGACAAGTCCTAAAAACTAACCTATACTAAAAAACTACAACTATGAAACTACTACTAAATTTTATATATGTATAATAACTACACTTTTCTTTTTGACCGTGCAAAGATACATCAATTACATATTTAAATACAAGACTTATAAGTCTTTACAAAAAGATACACCATACTTTTAAGACAATTCATTAACTTAAAAGAATCGTTATATTTTGCACAGAAAACAAAAAAAGCTCTTTTTTTTAATCTTCATTTTATTTTTTAACAAAAGCTACCCTCATTTTTTACGCAGTAAATAAAAATAGATGCCACATATTTTTTAACACTATAAACATAAAAACAAAAATGCGAGGAGCTGTGCTCCTCGCATTTTTATTTACACTTCCTGTAATTTTATTCTGTTACAGTTTCGCCTTCTTTATACTTTTTGATAGCTTCGGCTACTTCACCCCAACGGTCGCCTCCGCCACGTTTACGGTCAAGCCCTTCCATAGAGAAGAAGCAGAAACCTTTGGAACCAGCTTTGCGAGTCATATCCATAAATTCATATATCTTGCCTTCTGGCATATGACCTACAAATAGACCAGAGCATAGATAAGCACTGCTTCCTGCCGCAGCCAATCCTTCTACACCCTCGCGTGTAGCAGTAGCCACCATTTCGTCTTCCCAGCCATAGAATTTGTGGTAAATCATAGGAAGAACTACATCTATGTTCTTAAAGTTCACCCAATCCTGACGTACAAGTTTTTTGGACTCTTCTGGTGATGCAAATACTGCAGCAGTAGCCATTTTACCTTCTGCCTTGATAACTTCACACACGTCTGATGCCTGTTTTGCCAGCACGTCCCAACGATACTGCATCCATTCGGCATTGGCTGTAGGGTCTTCCAGTTCCATAGGGTCTATACCGTGTAGTTCCTTGAACGCAGCGCGGCAAGAATCACAATAGCAGAAATCCCACAATGGATAAACTTTATCCTGCACCACTCCGCGGGACTCGTGTAGACCGTATGGAAGTATCACGTCTGGGTAACGTATGAAGTCCAGATGCACACCAGCAAGACCATCTATACGAGCCAATTCTCTGGCACGGTCTTTAAGATATTCTGTAACTTCGCTACGTGTAGGGCACAACCAACGATAGTGTTCGCGGCCATACAGTTTGATATCGTTACAAGATTCTCCCTGTGCATTTACCTGATACCAGTCTGGGTGAGCCTCACGCAAGTGTTTTTCACAACGGTTGGTAGTCCACATCCACGCGTGTAGTTCTATGCCATATTTCTGTGCATAAGGCACTGCACGTTCTATGATTTTAATAGCTGCCGAATCTACAAATGTAGTGCTGTCCAGTACCACTGGATAACCGCTATGACATTCCATAATAATGGCATCTATACCCACCGAATCTGCTATGGCAAAATAGTGTTCCAGTTTTTCTTCACTCATTTTAAGCGAGCCCGAAACCCAAGCCCATACTTTGTTTACGGCAGGGTCTTCCTCTTGTTGTACAGGGGCAGTCTCACAAGAGATAAACAATCCTGCACACAGTAGTAGATAAAATAATTTCTTCATATTTTATTGTTTTAAAGTGTTATGACTAATGTTCTTAAACTTTCCAAATGTATAAAAAATTTTTAACTACACCATATATTTTATAAAGAGAAAAAAAAGGCACAAAATTCTATCCATCTTTGATAAAGTTTTACTACTTTTGGCCTATACATAACGACATAATAGCCTTAATCGCCATCGAACTACCACACTGATAAAGATTCAGGCATATTACACAATCCTGCGTAGGCTTGCACGTTTCACGTGTGCTTACATTGCTGGATTGTAGGGTGTGGTAGCCCTTGATGGCATGCAATTTAAGTGCACGTTTTTTTTATGTGTTTCTTTTTTGCAATAGGCTATATAGAATAGGCAATATTGCAATAACATAACAAACACATTAAAAATAATGAAAAAAGTACTTTTAACACTAGCTCTTATAGTAGGACTTTCTACTATATCATTTGCACAAAATGCAAACATTAAGTACCACGGCGAGGTTGAAGCTGGTTACACATTAGGTGTGGGCGATGAACTTTACAAAAACGACCGCATCAACTTACGCACTATTCAGGGAATTCAAATAGGTGAATGTTTCTCCACCGGTCTTGGACTTGGGATAGACTATTACCTAAATGACGTAAATGAGATGGCAATTCCTGTTTATGCCAATTTCAAGGGTTACTACCCCACTGGTACAGATATCAAACCTTACCTATCTCTTAATCTAGGATACGGCATCGGGATAGGGGATATTTCTGATTTATCTGGCTTTATGTGGGAACCTGCCATAGGCGTAAAACTAAAATGGTTTAAAGCTGAAGTCGGTTATACATCTCAACATGCTTCTATCGCTGGATATGGATTTAACCTCAATGGTTTGCAACTTAAAATAGGAGTTATGTTCTAAAAACACCTTCCTTAAAAAAACACCCCGCCACCTTTCGGTGGCGGGGGTTTAGTTTTAAATATCTTATCTTTACGCTACATCTTATAGTAGGCCACGAGATTTAAGCAGTGGAGTAACCGAAGGTTCTGCTCCCTTAAAGTCCTTGAACAACTCCATAGCGTCGCGTGTGTTACCTTTTGAAAGCATTTTTTCGCGGAACGCTTTGGCTGTCTCTGCATCAAATATACCATTCTCTACAAATGATTCAAACGCATCGGCATCTAGAACCTCGGCCCATAGGTATGCATAGTATCCTGCAGAATATCCGCCAGAGAATATGTGGTTATAGTATGTAGTGCAGTAACGTGGATATATCTCTTTTATAAGACCTATTTTATCCATTGCCTGTTTTTCAAAAGCATTTACATCATACTCTTCCACAGCTGTACGTGTATGCCAATCCATATCTAGGATACCTGCTGCTAGGAATTCGGTGGTAGCAAATCCCTGTCCATATGCAGATGAAGCCTCTATTTTCTTAACGATATCCTCTGGGATAACCTCGCCAGTCTGGTAGTGTACAGCATATAGTTTAAGAACATCTGGGTGCATAGCCCAACGTTCCATTATCTGTGAGAACAGCTCTACAAAATCGTGCTGTACGTTTGTTCCTGCCAATGTGCCATATTTAACATCTGTAAGTAGGCTGTGTAGGCAGTGACCAAATTCGTGGAAATAAGTCTTAACGTCATCGATAGAAAGAAGTGATGGTGTATCTCCCACTGGTTTTGGGAAGTTACATGTAAGCGATACAACAGGTATCTGGCGTACACCGTCTACATATTTTTCACCACGGTAGTCTGTCATCCAAGCACCTGGGCGTTTGCTCTCACGTACAAAGTAGTCGCAATATAGAACACCCATAAGTGTCTCACCGTCCCACACTTCATATACTTTTACGTCTGGGTGGAAAACAGGCATATCTGTACGTTCTACAAATGATATACCATACAACGAATCACACACTGCAAATATACCTTTGGTAGTGTTTTCTAGTGTGAAATAAGGTTTTGTGATTTCTTCAGAAAGAGCATATTTTTCTGCACGCAATTTTTCTGCATAGTACCACCAGTCCCAAGCCTCTAGTTTATATCCAGCTTTTTCACGGTCGGCTATCTTCTGCATATCACGCAATTCTTCTTTGGCTTTCTTAAGAGCAGGTGTCCACACCTTGTACATAAGGTCATATGCAGCCTCTGGTGTTTTGGCCATATTTTCATCCAACTGGTATGCTCCCCAAGTATCAAATCCCAACAACTGTGCTTTTTCTACACGTAGGTTTACCATCTGTGCAGCGTTGGATTTGTTGTCATTTGCGTTGTCGTGGTTGGCACGTGTAACATATCCTTTTATAGCAGCCTCACGCAAATCGCGACGTGTAGAATATGTAACAAATGGTATCCACGATGGTTTCTGCATAGTTACCACATATCCTTCCTTACCTAGTGCTTTGGCATCGGCAGCCATAGCCTGTTTAAGGTCTTCTGGTAGACCATCTAGGTCATCTTCTGTCAATGTAAGGATAAAGTCATTGGTTTCTTTAAGCACATTGTTACCAAAAGACAATGACAGTGAAGCCAATTTTGAGTTTATCTCTTTAAGTTTTTCTTTTTTATCGGCAGGAAGATTGATACCGCTACGTTCAAAACCCTTGTAGATAACTTCTGTAAGACGAGCGTCCTCTCCTTCCAGTCCTAGTTCTCCCATACGGTCATACACAGACTTGATACGAGCAAAGAGAGCTTCGTTAAGTGCTATGTTGTCGCTGTGTGCTGTAATAAGAGGAGTAACCTCTTCGGCTATAGCGTTAAGAGTGTCATTTGTGTGAGCTTCGTTTACGTTGAAGAACACATAAGACACACGGTTCAACATATCGCCGCTGTTTTCATAAGCAAGGATAGTGTTTTCAAATGTAGGCTCCTCGCTGTTATTTACTATGGCTGCTATTTCTTCGTCGTGGAGTTTCATACCTTCCACAAAGGCAGGCATATAGTGCTCGTTTTTAATTTTGTCAAAAGCAGGCACCGCATATGGGGTGTCATACTCTGCGAAAAATGGATTCATTTCTTCTGATTTTTGTGGGGCACAGGCACACATAAGTCCCAATGCCGCCATTGCTATAATACTTTTTTTCATTATGATATGATGATATAATTTATGTTTTTTATCGCTTTAAAAACGGGCGTAAAGATACTCCCTTTAAGCCAAATGTGCAAATCTACTTTTCCCCTATTCTTTTCTCCCACAGCGTGCAATAAAAACCTCTATCACAAGTCTTTTTGACAAACATAAAACCCCTGGTTTTATAAAAATTCTCCAAAAAAGCATTGCCCTTTATACTGTCCAGTCTTAATGCCTTTCGCCCTGTATCTTCTGCCACTCTTTCACAATAGGCCAACATATCTCCTCCCAAACCGGGATATAGAGGGTCTGACGCCAGATTATGTACATAGTATGCCGCTAGTCCATCGTCCTCCCATCGTGGGAAATCCCCATCGTGTAGCGTAGCACAAGCCACTATCACACCTTCCATATCTCCCACATACAGGCTCCCTTTTTCCACCGCACCCACAAAATACTCCATAGGAAAAACATTGAGATAATCACGGTCTGCCCACGATGGGTGTATATCCTTCTCTCGTAGATATTCTATACGACGTTCTATCATCTGCCTTACAGGTATGACATCATCTATAGTCGCTTTACGAAAGATTATTTGTTGCATAGCGAGTATTTTTATTTGAGAAAACCTTCACGGTCTAGACTACGATATGATATAGCTTCGGCTATATGGGCAGGCTGTATATTCTCCACACCTGAAAGGTCGGCTATCGTGCGGGCTACTTTAAGTATACGGTCATATGCACGAGCCGAAAGCCCCAGACGTTCCATTGCCACCTTGATAAGAGCCTTGCAAGCATCATCTAGCACACAGTATTCGTCCATAGCACGCGTATCCATCTGTGCGTTATAGTTGATATGTGGCATTCCCGCAAAACGCTTCTGCTGGATACGGCGGGCTGCCACCACCCTTGCACGCACATCGCGAGAAGGTTCGCCACGACGCTCTTCTGAAAGTTGGTCAAAATTCACTGGAGCCACCTCTATGTGTATGTCTATACGGTCCAGCAATGGCCCCGATATTTTACTCAAATAACGATGAATTTCGGCCGTAGAAGATGAAAAGGCATTGGCAGGGTCTGCAAATCCTCCCGATGGGCTAGGGTTCATCGATGCTATGAGCATAAACGACGCAGGATAACATACCGACTGTTTGGCACGAGATATAGATACTTCGCGGTCTTCCAGTGGCTGACGCAATACTTCTAAAACAGTCTTTTGAAATTCGGGCAATTCATCTAGGAATAGGACTCCGTTATGTGCCAGTGATATTTCTCCCGGCTGTGGATATTGTCCTCCACCTACCATTGCGACATTGGATATAGTATGGTGAGGACTGCGGAATGGACGCACTGTCATAAGTCCTTGGTGTGCATCTATACGCCCTGCGACAGAATGTATCTTGGTTGTTTCAAGTGCTTCTTCCAGTGTAAGCGGAGGCAGTATAGATGATATACGTTTGGCAAGCATCGTCTTACCAGCCCCAGGAGGACCTACCATTATGATATTGTGGCCACCTGCTGCCGCTACTTCCAGTGCTCGTTTTATATTTTCCTGTCCTTTTACATCGGCAAAATCCAGATGGCAGTTTTCCTCATTGCTTTCAAAGATAGCATCTATATCCACCACATCTGGGTCGGGGTCATACGTCCCACGGAAGAACGAAGTAACCTCTTCCAGCGTACTCATACCATATACATCTATACCAGTTACCACGGCGGCCTCCATAGCATTCTCACGAGGCAGTATTATCCCTGCAAATCCCTCTTTCTGTGCTTGCACAGCTATGGGTAGTGCCCCACGTATGCCTTTAAGAGTACCGTCTAGAGACAGTTCTCCCATTATGAGAAATTTATCCAGTCTGTCATCGGGCAGTTGTCCCGATGCAGCCAGTATAGCGATAGAAAGTGGCAGGTCAAATGCCGCTCCCTCCTTACGCATATCGGCAGGAGCCATATTTACAGTTATCTTTTTCCCCGGCCAACGGAAACCATTGGTTTCAAATGCGGCATTGATACGATGTGATGATTCTTTAACAGCATTATCGGGCAGGCCCACAAGATTATATCCTACACCTTTGGATATATTAACTTCTATAGTTATAGTCTGTGCATCTACTCCATAGAGTGCACTACCGTATGTTTTAACTAGCATAGCATTAAGTAGTATATGGTATTTTCACCCTACAAATATATGTATTTATCTCTTTAATGAACAGCATTTACCATCGGCAAATAACATCTTTTTAAAAAGAATGTTTTTTCTGCATCAAAAGTAGGCAAAGTAAACTAAAAGTTAGTAATTTTGTAGTTTCTAAAACATATAGAAACAAATACATACTCAATAAAATGTTACAGACAGCTTATATACGTGAAAACAAAGAAAAAGTTCTAGAAGGTCTAGCCAAAAGAAATTTTGACGATGCGGCCGGAATGATAGAACGCGTACTGGAATTGGACGATGCCCGCCGTAGCACACAGAATGCTCTGGATACTACGCTTTCACAACAGAACGCTCTAGCCAAAGAAATAGGCGATATGTTTAAGAGCGGTCGCGGAGCCGAGGCTGCTGCTCTTAAAGAAAAAACAGCAGAACTCAAATCATCTTCCAAAGAACTGGAAGAAAAACTTTCATCGATAGAAAAAGACCTTACAGAACTACTTTATCTCATACCAAACGTGCCTTATAAGGACGTGGTTCACGGTTATGGAGCAGAAGACAACCAAGTAGTTTATGAAGAAGGTGTGGTACCAGAACTAGGTGAAAACCCTCTTCCTCACTGGGAACTGGCCGAAAAATATGACATCATAGACTTTAAACTGGGCGTGAAGATAACAGGAGCTGGTTTCCCTGTATATAAAGGCAAAGGAGCTCGTCTGCAACGTGCATTGGTAAACTTCTTCCTGGACCGCAACACTGCTGCTGGATATACAGAAATAGAACCACCACATATGGTAAACGAGGCTTCGGGTTATGGTACAGGACAGTTGCCAGACAAGGAAGGACAGATGTATCACAACCAGGTAGATAACCTATATATGATACCTACGGCCGAAGTCCCTGTGACAAACATCTTCCGCGATGTAATGGTAGATGCCTCACAACTTCCTATATGCTGCACGGCATACACACCTTGTTTCCGTCGTGAGGCAGGTTCTTATGGTAAAGACGTGAGAGGTCTTAACCGTCTGCACCAGTTTGACAAGGTAGAAATAGTACGTGTAGAACGTCCAGAGAACTCATATGCTGCACTAGACGGTATGTTGGAACACGTTAAGGGCATACTTAAAGACTTGGAACTACCATTCCACATATTGCGTCTATGTGGCGGTGATATGGGCTTTACATCGGCTATGACGTTTGACTTTGAGGTGTATTCTGCAGCGCAGGGTCGTTGGTTGGAGGTTTCTTCGGTATCAAACTTTGAAACATTCCAGGCCAACCGCCTACACTTGCGTTACAAAGATGAGAATGGCAACAAAGGCCTTGCTCATACACTGAATGGTTCATCATTGGCATTGCCTCGTATCGTGGCTGCTCTTCTTGAAAACCACCAGACAGAACGCGGCATACGCATACCAAAGGCGCTTGTTCCTTACACAGGATTTGAATATATAGACTAGCAATAGTAGTCGATTACTATAAAAAAAGCGAGCCGCACAGCGGCTCGCTTTTTTTATAGTAATCATCGTTTACAGACCTTCTTCTATTATCGCTTTCTCTAAATTTGAATAGGCTAAATCAAAATTACGAGCCTGCAAACACCATTCCGTTATGTCAGAAAACGAATCAAGCCTTTTCCATTCACATTTATCGAAATGCTTTTCACAAAAACTGTATTCTTCAAAAAGGGGTATCAAATATGTGTAAACTTCATTTACTAATTGTTTAGCAAAATCTTTGTACCTGTCATATCTATTTTCCCATGCTGTAATTTGCTCTTCTTCTGTAACATCTGCACCCCAAGGAATAACATACAAAAATGTTTCCCTCTCCGGTTTAGTAAGTGCTGCAATTTCCTCTCCTTCAAAAACGTAATTATCATACTCAACACCAGAAAGAAGAGGAAACATGCTATATCTGATTGTATAGTGTCCGTTTGCATATATTTTGAAGCCCTGAACAATGCCATTAACATGTCTGTAAAAATTGAATTTTCTAGTTTTAAAACCAAGTTGTTTTAATGGTTCTTTTAGTTCGTTTTTTACAAGTTTTTGTACGCCATCCATAACAGTTTATCCTTTCTTCCTTTCGACAACATTCGACACATCTATATTGCGAGGCATAAGGTTTAGATGCAAATGATTTTATTATCAAGTTCAT
>JAFYKQ010000040.1 GCA_017537565.1 Flavobacteriales bacterium | reverse complement strand
TGATAGTCATCACACACCTACCACAGATAGCATCACGTGCAGACCTTCATCTTAAAGTCTACAAAGAAACCACAGATGATGTTACACACACACGTATACGCCATCTTACAGATGATGAACGCGTGACAGAAATAGCACAAATGATAAGCGGCAGTGATATTCAGGAATCTGCTCTTACACACGCCAGGGAATTACTCAAAAAGAATTAACACAACATAAAAGCTATTGATATTATGATTACATTTATAGTATGTCTTGTACTTTTGGTCGTAGCATATTTTATATATGGGCGTTACATTGAAAAAGTTTTTGATGTAGATGCTTCACGTCCTGTACCCTCGAGAACCAAAGCCGACGGAATGGACTACATTCCACTACCCAAATGGAAAAGTTTCCTTATAGAACTGCTTAACATCGCTGGCCTGGGACCCATATTTGGTGCGATATTGGGTGCTACGTATGGCCCTGTGGCATTTCTATGGATAACGGGGGGCTGCATACTGATAGGAGCTGTACACGACTATGCCAGCGGTATGATTTCATTACGTGAAGGCGGGGCCAGTTTCCCCGAGATAGTAGGCAAATATATGGGGCAGACCGTAAAACAAGTGATGCGTGTGGTAACGATATTCCTCATAACACTGGTAGGAGCAGTGTTTATGGTAGGGCCTGCAGGCATTATCGCTTCGCTTACGGGAATGGAACAGGGAATATGGGTGTATATCATATTGGCATATTACATACTGGCCACGATACTACCCATAGACAAGATTATAGGACGTGTGTATCCTATATTTGGTGCGGCACTCATATTTATGGCTTTGGGTGTAATATATACCATTTTCACAGGTGATTACAACATACCTGAGATGAATTTTCACAACTACAAGGCCAATGCAGAACTCTTTCCTATCATACCTACGCTGTTTATAGCGATAGCTTGCGGGGCAGTATCGGGTTTTCACTCTACACAGTCTCCTATGATGGCTCGCTGCATACGCAATGAAAAAGAAGGGCGTCCTGTGTTCTTTGGTGCTATGATAGCCGAGGGAATAATTGCACTTATATGGGCTGCAGTAGGAATGGCATTCTATGGCGGCCCTAGCGAATTGGGAGCATTCCTAGCCGATAACGGCAACAATGCTGCGGTTGTGGTAAACGACATCACACATTCTACACTGGGCAAAATAGGAGCTATATTGGCTCTGCTAGGGGTGGTAGTGGCTCCTATCACGAGTGGAGATACAGCTTTCCGCAGTGCCCGTCTTATGATAGCCGATATTTTCAAGATGGAACAAAAGACACTGCGTCGTCGTCTTTACATATGCATACCTTTGTTTGTAATAGGATTTAGTATCACGCTTATGCCATTTGACGTGCTGTGGAGATATTTCTCCTGGGCCAACCAAGTGCTGGCTGTCATATGCCTATGGACGATAGCAGTATATCTATACATCAAGAGCAAAAACTACATCATAGTATATATTCCGGCTGTCTTTATGACATTTATAGTGAGTATGTATCTATTTTTCTCCCAAGAAGGATTCCAGATGTCATATGGTCTATCACTTAAAATAGCACTACTTATAACACTGGTTATAACAAGCCTTACCACAGTATATATGATAAAGAAAAAGAAAGATAAAAAACTGGTGGAATTATAAAAAATAGCTATCCTACCTCCTGTTTTTTCAGACAAAAAGATTAAATTACAGTCCAAACTTTTTGTTTTTCTGTATGAAAATCTTTTTGTCTGTTTTTTTTATTTTTTTATCGTTTTACTCTTATGGGCAGAACACACCCTATAATACCGCCATAGAATCCTACCAATCACACGCTTACAGTAAGGCAATACCATTATTACATCTGGCATTGGAGGGAGAGAAAAACCCCTCTCGTAACGCCTTACTCCACTATGCATTGGGAGAGTCATACTATGAAACTGCAGTTTATGAAGCGGCCCTAGAACATTTTGATAAGGCCATAGAATATGGCTATGACGCTAGTGCTTTCCTACACAAGGCCATAACACTTAAAACACTGGGACGTTATGACGAGTCGATAGACGTCTTAAACCAATATCTAGATATATCACAAGACAGTTCATTATATAATAACCTAGCAGACGGTATAGCCCTAGCCATAGAATTTGCTAAAACACCTCCCAAATATACCATCTACCCTCTCCCTACCCTTAACTCTACTGGCAGAGATTATGCCCCATCATTTATAAAAGACACCACACATAGTGGGGATATTATGGTTTTTACCAGCAGTCGCCATAGTTCTCTTTCTGCATCTGATGACTGGCGTAGCGGGGAGAGTTCATCTAGGCTTTACTACAGTCATATCTTGGGAGGAGACAGTCCATCTACTATTATATGGTCTTCTCCTGTACCTTGGCAGGTAGGACATTCACTTAAAGAGCACATAGGTGCATCTTCTTTTTCACGTGACGGGAAGATGATGTTCTATACATTATGCTCCAGCGATGATGATTATATGAGTTGTGTGATAGAGTGTCGCACAAAACTAGATGATGGCTCTTGGAGCAATCCTATCCTCATAGTAAAGGCCGATAGCAGCCTATCGGTAGGGCACCCAAGCATAAGTCCAGACGGCAATACATTATTTTACACAGCCACTAGCCCACGCGGCGATAAAGACATCTATTTTTCCCGCAAGATAAACGACAGCACTTGGAAAAAAGGAGAGAGCATCGCCTCTATAAACACCACAGGGGACGATATGTTTCCATACATAGACGATGATTATCGGCTGTATTTTTCATCAAACGGGCATAAGGGAATGGGTGGTCTAGATATTTTTTATAGCGATTATAAAAACGGTAGTTTCAGTACACCTGTCAACATAGGCAGTCCTATAAATTCATCTGCCGATGATTTTGCACTGGCAGAAAGCCAACAAGATGACATTTTTTATTTTTCTTCTTCCAGAAGTGGTGGCAGTGGCTATGACGACATCTATATGGCGGTAAAGATTCCTCACCTGCATTCCATAGAAGGAAAAGTAGTAGACAATATCACCGGTCGTCCAATAGACGATGTAAAGATAAGGATAGAAAGTAGCAGAGGCCGTATATACACTCTACACACAGATGCTCGTGGAGACTTTATAGGGAGTAAAGACATCATAGAGAGTGATAATATGTATAAATTATCTTTTTCCAAAGAAAGATATCTTACTCTCTCGCTTTCATTATCTACATACGGAATAAATAATGACGAATACACACTCACAGATGATGGCTATCTTCACACCACCCGCCTGATAGCCGAAATGGACCCTATGACATCGCCAGTGGTATTGCCCCGTATAGAGTACGATTTTGATAAAGCGACATTAAGACCCGAGAGTAAAAAAGCCCTAGATGAACTAGTCATCACCCTGGAAGAAAACCCAGATATAGTCATAGAGCTACGCTCCCACACAGACCACCGTGGCAGTGATGAGTACAACATAGACCTGTCTCGACGTCGTGCTGCATCGTGTGTAGAATATCTCATAAGCCGAGGCGTGGCTCCACATCGACTGCATAGCCAAGGTATGGGACGCAGCGAACCATTTATCATACCAGAATATTTTGAGAGTTCGTTTGATGCAGGAACCGTATTGAGCGAAGACTTTATACGTTCACTCAGTGACCCTGCACTGGACGAAGAAGCTCGCCAATACAACCGCCGTACAGACTTCAAAGTACTGGGGGTAGCCATAGAAAAACCCGTCATCACCGCTTATGCTCATAGAGAAAGCACCAATGACACTCTTATAGACGTAATACCATCTGTTACATACGTGATAGACAGTTTACGTAGTAGCGACACAGAAAAATTCCAAGAAGCAACAAAAACCAGCGAGATACTATTCTATACACTCAAGATGGGAGAAAACTACGCCACAGTAGAACGGCTGTTTAATATACCTGTGAGCGAGATACGCCGCATCAACGGAGGATTGCGAGGGATAATGCCACACGCCGGTCTTACACTCAAAGTAAGCCTCACTGCCGATTACAGCGAATATGACGCCCGCCATCACCGCATAGAACGCACAGAAACAACACTCGACAATCTTCTTGCAGCCATAGGTCTATCACGGGAAGAGTTCATACAACTTAATCCCTCGTATGACATAGAAAACATAAAAGCAGGAGATATAATAATCACTCGGGAATAAAATAAGGCACGCCTTACGTGGCGTGCCTTATTTGCATTTCTACATATGAGAGAATGACCTCTACCTATTTTTTATTTCCTTCCTCGATAGCTTTTTCTGTCGCTATAACATCATACAAAGTCTTGAACGTATAGCCTTTTTCTTTAAGAGTATCTATGATATCTCCCAGATGATTATAAGGACGGTCTTCGTCTGTGCGGTCTGGGTAGTTCATAGCGTGGATAAGAAGCACTACACCATTAAATGTGTTTTCTTCTTCATATTTCCATAGATTTTCCAGGATTTTTTCTGTCGAGATATAGTTGGAAGCTCCTGGCGAAGTCCAGTCCATACCAGTAAGCATACCTTTGGTAGGATTAACCAGACTGTAACCCATATCTGTCATCACGTCCACTGCAAATTTGTTGTAATGCTCATAAGGAGGTATCAACCAACGATATTGTTCCTTTGTAAGACCAAAACGTTCCAGTTGTTCTTCCATCAGTTTAAAGTCTGCACGTATAGAGTCTTCTGTAACTAGATTTTTCTCTTTGTCTCCATACTCACAGAATAACAGGTGTCCAAATGAATGTGAAGAAAGATAGTGACCTTCGTCTATGATACGACGTACAGGTTCTTGATATTTTTCTTCTAGGAAACATACTCCGGTAGGGAAGAAAGAACCTTTCACACCTTTTTCTTTAAGAGTGTTAAGCACTGGCACCACTCCGTCAAAGTTTTCAAAACGACCGCTATCGGCAGCACTGTAATGAGCAGTAAATACCAGATATACGTCTTTTTCCTGTGGGTTTATTTTATAGACAACACCTAGGTCATCTGTTTCAAAATAAAGCATAGGGGCTTCTTCTTGCGGAGCACAACTCCACAGCAAAGCCACTGCACATAAAGATAATAGATACTTTTTCATTT
>JAFYKQ010000039.1 GCA_017537565.1 Flavobacteriales bacterium | reverse complement strand
TGTCAAAGCGGTAGAAAGGACCAGCTCGGTTTATGAGATCAAGACGGATACCGATAAGTCTTATTTGGCTAAAAATGTTGTCATAGCAACAGGCGGAATCACTTATGTAAATATAAGACCTATTATCCCCAACAGTGTTTCACGAGATGTGATATCCCCTATGGTTACCAGTGTGGCAGGAGAAGCCACCACCAGCCCCATATTTTTAAGACCTATAAATGCTATGAAAAGACCTATACCTACGGTTATGGCATACCTCAAAGCCTCTGGCAGGAGATAGACCAGTTTCTCTCGTATCCCTATAAAAGAAAGAGCAATAAAAATAACCCCTTCTACAAAGACCGCCGTAAGAGCCATCTGCCACGAGTAACCCATCGCCACACATACCGTATAGGCAAAAAAAGCATTGAGTCCCATACCCGGAGCAAGAGCAAAAGGTAATTTGGCATACATGGCCATTAAAAACGTTGCTATAGCAGATATAAGAGCCGTCGTTGTAAACACCGCTCCTTTATCCATTCCAGCAGCCGATAGTATAGCAGGATTTACTCCCAGTATGTAAGCCATTGCCAGAAATGTAGTGATACCAGCCAAGACTTCGGTTTTAACCGAATATGCAGTAGAACCGTAAACAAATAATCTTTTAAGCATATCTTATCTATAATAATATAAAAATACTAATGTCTTACAAAGGTATAATTTCTACATAAAAAGTAAAAGCATTTAAATTAAATATGTATTTTTATCACCCGAATACAATAACCATAAATATAAACAATATGAACAGAAGAAATCTTATGACTGTATGCCTATTGCTGGTATCTGTCGTTATGCTTTGGAGCCAAAGTTCCAAACAATACATCACTGTCGTGGCTTCGCCAGACCACACAGACTGGATATATAAAACTGGCCAAGACGCTCATTTTACGCTCTATGCCATAAAGGAAAACGTCATGATGGAGGGAGTTGAGATAAAATACAGCTATGGTCCCGAAAAACTATCTGCCGTAAAAGAAGGCACTGTCAAAACCGATAAAAATGGCATAGCCAAAATCAAAGTCCCAGGAGCCAAAAAACCAGGATTTATAACCGTACGTGCATCGGTAGAATATAAAGGAAAGACTTACAGCACGATGACAAACATAGGTTTTGACCCTTACAATATACAGCCTACCACCACCCTTCCCGAAGACTTCACTGCATTCTGGGACGCTGCCAAAGAAAAAGCAGCTCGTGTTCCTATGCTCACACGCGTGGTACACAGCGTCGAAAAGAGCAATGACCGCGTGGATGTTTACTATGTACGCGTCCAGTCTTACAAGGTAGGTTCTTATGTGTATGGTGTACTTACCGTTCCCAAAGGCGAAGGCAAAAAACCTGCCGTACTACGCCTACCTGGTGCAGCGGTACGTTCATTCTCTGGGCCAAACTCATTGGCATACGAAGGCTTTATAGTATTTGAAATAGGCATACACGGTATCCCTGTTGACCAATCCAACGAAATATATCAAGCCCTTCAAAGCAACCAATTGGCTGGATATGCAGCTATGGGACTAGATGATAAAAACACATTCTATTACAAGAGAGTGTACATGGGTTGTGTACGTGCGATAGATTATCTATGCTCTCGCGATGATGTAGATGCATCACGTATAGCTGTCTATGGAGGTAGCCAGGGTGGTATGTTGTCTATCGTTACAGCTGGCCTAGACTCTCGCGTGAGTGCTATGGTATGCCACTACCCTGCATTCTGTGATGTTACAGGATATTACTATGGTCGCAGTGGAGGTTGGCCTCATCTATTCCTCAACAAAAAAGAGAACAACATAGAGGCCAAAATCAACACTTCACGTTATTATGACACGGTAAACTTTGCTCGTTTTGTGAACATACCAGGGTATTACGCTTGGGGATTTAATGATATAGTATGCTGTCCTACTTCTACGTTTTCGGCATATAACGTCATCAAGGCTCCAAAACGTTTGGAACTGGCCCTAGACGCAGGACACTGGTTGTATCCTTGGCATACACAGGAAGGCATTGATTGGCTTAAAAATCAGTTTGGAATGAATAAATAATCATTTTTCTGTAACCTTTAGTTTTAAAAACTCGTCTAATGTTGTAGAACTACAAGTAGTTTTTAAAATCAACAATGGAATAATAAACCATTTAAAATACCATCACATAAGATGAAAGAAGAACAGATAAGATTATTTTTTGCAGCCAATGGCAAATATTTTGAACCATCGGCCTTTCCTATGATGCAGGAAATGATGTTACGTGCAGAAACCAATGACATATATAAACTGCAAGGAGCCTCATATAAAGACCCCACTATAACCCTCCTGCTATCCTTACTACCTATCATTAGCGGGATATGTGGCATAGACCGTATATATCTGGGACAGGTAGGGCTGGGACTACTCAAATTATTCACACTGGGAGGATTGGGTATATGGACCATTATAGACTGGTTTATAATAATGGGCAGTGCCCGTGAAAAAAACCTAAAAATCTTTATGCAGATATTGGGAGTTAAATAGAAAACACCTCGACAAAAAAGCCGCCCCGACTGGGCGGCTTTTTTATGCCATAAACATTTTAATGTTGTTTTATCATAGGGTCTTCCTTTATGAGGTGATTATAAGCCCTCTCTCCCCAAAACTTATATCCTTTACCCCATTCTTCTGTACCCGAAAGAACACTGTCTATAAATCCATTTTTCTCGACTAATACAGTGTGATAAATAGCTCCCGTAGGGTTTTTGATAAGAGTTATCGTCACCTGTCCATCATTGGCATAGAAATTAAGATATGTATCGTCATCTACCTTATCAAACTCATAAGTTTCTGCCAGGTCTTGCTGCATCTTTTTACTACGCCACCACGTACCACCGTGAGGGCTCACCAGTGGTTTCCCGTTGTAGATAACAGTGCTGTCCTGGTATGCAGTAACATTCAGGTAATGTTTTTTATTTTTAAGCCAAGCGGTGAGTTTGTCCTTATAGTCTTCTTCCTCATACCCATATGTACTATCCAGGAATGCTATACGTTCTATAAGAGGATTTATTTTATCTACCACGCGTAGATATTCAAATATAAAGTATCCTCCACCCGAATGTGAGCTAAGAGTGATAGTAGGGTTATATGGTTTGTAAAGGTCTGCCATATCCTGTATGATAGCAGGTAGAACCTTTGCCGAAACACCACCTTCACGGTTTAGACGACGCCACGTACCCCAAGAACGCATAGATGCTTGAAGATATACCGTAACATAGTTGTACTGGTCTTTGTTCTCTCTCAACCAACGTGTCTGTGCAGCTATGTGCTGTACATCATAGCGGAAATCTTCTTCCTGACTCTTGCGTACCTTACCTGCAGTCCACTCTATATCATTACCATTAGGCAGGGCATAGAGTATGATTTTGGTTTTCTTTTTAATATCCATTTCCAGTGGAGCATTCACCACTATAAGAACGTCCTTGTACTTATCAAATATGGTATAAACCCTCTCCAGATTATCTGAAGATTTGATAGGATTTTCTGCCGTAGCAGGACTATTATCCAGCTGTCCCCACAGCATAACAGGGGCAAATAGCACCAGTAGTAAAACGTGTAATTTTTTCATATTAAGTATGTGTAAATATTATTTGTTTATAATCCTGCCACAAATGTAGAAAAAAACGTCTATAAAACATCAAAATATAACAGTTAACATACGTGATGATTTTGGAGGGAGGTATAATTATGGGTAAATTCAGTGTCAAACACGTCTTTGACTATGAAAAACGCCTCTATGTTTTTATATAGGATATGTATTCCTGTCTTTTTTTGTTTCTTTTTCACATCACATCTACACGCACAATTCTACTATGGTAATATGCAGACATACGGCAAATCCCGCCCTGTGTACAACAGATTCCAGTGGAATTTCTTCCGCTATGAACCATATGATGTGTTTTACTATAAAAACGGAGCCAATAATGCCCGTTATATAGCCTCTATCCTCCCCGAAGAGATAAAAAAGATAGAAGAATACTTCGGCGGGACGATAGACGTACGATTCCAAGTCTTCTGTTACAACAGCCTCACAGACCTTAAACAGAGTAATATCCTTGGCACATCAGACGAAGAGTATGACACCGAAGGCATAACACAGGTCATAGACTACAATATCTTTATCTATGGAACAGGACGCCACACAGACCTTCTAGCCCAATTAAGAGCAGGACTGATGGAGGTCTTTCTCAACTATATGGTTGGTGGTGGAAAAAGACGTGGCGAAGGCATCAAAGACCTACGATTGGACGAGTGGTTTACTAGTGGACTTACGGCATATTACGGTACTCCACACATCACTCCCGAAATACTGCAAGTCATACGTGAGAAACACGCCTCGGGCGCTTTTAAGAGTATGAAAAGCTATGACGATGCCACATCTACTGCACTTGGTTACAGTATATGGTACTATATACATTCGCGATATGGGGACAAGACGGCTGCTGGTATAGTTTTACGTTCGTTGGCATTGGAGAATTCCCGCAAGGCAATAGAAGAAACACTGGGCATACCTCTTAAACAGATAACAAGAGATTGGGCTGGATATTACGCACGACTGTTTAATGACGATGGTTTTATTGATACTGGCAAAAAGCAACGTTCTAGACCTAAAAACACCATATCTCACAGCAAATACCTATCTCGTATAGACGATTTTGCATCTCACGACTCTTTACCACTGGTATCCTATGTGATAGGCGAGGAAGGCCTATATCACATCTATGTCATAGATACCACCACTCACCGACGCCACAAGATACTCACAGGGGGCTACCGCATACCACAGAACCGCGACAACTCTATCCCACGTATCGCTTGGGTGGGGAATAAACGAGAACTTTTTGTCCTTACAGAAAAACACGGGGATACATTTGCATATATCTATGATGTAAGTAGAGGCCGTAAAAGAACCATATCCTCCCACCGCCTATCACAAGTGGACAAAGTCCTGGATGTGGACTTTACAAGCGACGGGCGTATGGCTGTAATGTCTGCCGTTAAAGACGGCTATTCAGACCTGTATCTATACAATCCCGCACTGGGAACCACCACTCCCATTACCAAGGATAGTTATGATGACCTCTCGCCTCGTTTTTATCCAGATTCTCGTCACGTGGCATTTGTTTCCTCTCGTGTAAGTGACACGTTGCACTACACATCATCTCACGATATAGCAGATTATGGATATGACATATATGTGATGGACAGCAAAAATACCAGCAACCCTCTTTTACGGTTATCATCTACATCTATGGTAAACGAGATATACCCCATACCACTAGGTAAGGACACCACTCTCTATGCACAGGACTACAATACACGCCTTACATTACAGGCCAGTATAGCCGATAGTGTACTGTCTCACATAGACACTACTATGCACTATCGCTCTCGCGTGAGACACTACTCCACCCGTCCCACTCAAACCCCTGTCATAGAGAATGATAAATCATCTTATATCACATATCACAATAAGAACTATCTGCTACTTACACTAGATGGGAAAGACATAATAGACACTCTCACCTCTACACCGTCCCTAGACACAGAAACATCACGCACCTCCACCACTTATTACCCGATAGATATCTACAACTATCGGTTTGAACCATCACTATATAATAAGTATTCATCTAGCGGGATAAGTCTTACCCGTAACCCCTACATAGAGACCTCCATCACAAATGGCGACAGCACCTATACCGTTAGGCGGCTGGACACGCCATATTTTGAGAAATTCAAACGTATGTACCGCAATACGTTTTTCCCTATCACCATAAGCAACCATATCACCAATGCTTTTCTCAACACAGACTACCAACCATTCACAGGAGGACAGGTTTCTCCACCCAATTCATTTGGTGGAATGATAAACATAGGTTTTTCAGACCTATTGCGTAATCACACCTTTATGGTAGGCATAAATACCGATTTCAGCGGGGTTTCTGGTTATTCTCTACTGGCCAATAGCGAACTCTCATTCGGTGTGTATAATGACCTCCACCGTATCAAGTACGGTGCTATGTACTACCGCCGTAGCATGGTACAGGAAGACCCCAATCACAAGATGGCCTTTATCACATCTATGCTGCGAGGACAGATGTACTACCCATTCTCTCCCGTGAGTACGGCGAGTATAACACTGGGTATAAGAAGGGATTCTTACCGCTATCTATCCATTAACGAAGAAAATCTACTACTACCCACACTGCATCGCGATTATGTAAGTCTTAACCTGTCATACGTCTATGATAACAGCACATATTATGACATCAACCTGCGTCGTGGGTTCCGCGCCAAAGCCTTTGCCGAAGTGTACCAAGGTCTTTACTCATCTCCATCATCTCGTACTATGATAAACATAGGGATAGATGCCCGTCATTATACCCGTGTACACAAGAACATCATCTGGGCAAACAGATTGGCATATGGAGCCTCAATAGGTGGACTTAAACTGCTATACTATCTGGGGGGTGTAGAACGTGATTTCAATCCCATATTCAGCACAGAAAATCCCGCATCACACGATTATAACTGGGGTTTCCAGACCATAGCTACTCCTATGAGAGGCTTTCCACAGAACGCACGTTACGGCAGCAGTTTTATGGTTCTCAATAGCGAATTGCGTATACCTATCTTCCAATACCTATCCCGTAACACGATACGACTCAAATTCATTCGTCATTTCCAGGTGCTTCCATTTGTGGATATAGGTGCTGCATGGACTGCCGCTACGCCCTGGGACTCCTCCAATGAATACAACAAAAAGACTATCACACAGGGAGATATAACCGTTCATCTCAACCGAAGCTTAGACCCTTTTATAGTAGGTTATGGCGTAGGATTACGCACATACTTCCTAGGCTATTTTATACGTGCAGATTGGGCTTGGGGGCACGACAGTGGGCTTAAAATACCATCGCGGTTTTATCTATCATTGGGTTTTGATTTTTAATTGTATTATGTCATAAAAAATCCATACATTTGTACTTTGATATAAAAAAAGCATAGATAACGATGGAGCAATTTGTAGTATCGGCACGTAAATATCGTCCTCGTGCATTTGAGCAAGTGGTGGGACAGGGACATATAGCCATCACTCTGGAGAATGCAGTCAAGAGCGAAAAAGTCGCCCAAGCGATGCTCTTCTGTGGTCCTCGAGGGGTGGGCAAGACTACTTGTGCACGTATTCTAGCTCGTGAGATTAACCGTCACAGTATGCCAGATGCCGCTCCAGACGAAGATTTTGCTTTTAATATATATGAACTTGACGCCGCTTCAAATAACAGCGTCGATGACATACGCGCTCTTACAGAACAAGTACGTTTTGCACCACAGGTAGGTCGTTATAAAGTCTATATCATAGACGAGGTTCATATGCTGTCAACGGCAGCCTTTAACGCCTTCCTTAAAACACTGGAAGAACCACCTGCACACGCTATCTTTATCCTTGCCACGACAGAAAAGCACAAGATACTACCAACGATACTATCACGTTGCCAGATATTTGACTTCCGTCTTATAACGGTAGAGGACATACGTCGTCATCTGGAATACATAGTGGCAGACCAAGGCGTGGAGGCCGAAAGCGAAGCTCTGCATATAATAGCACAGAAGGCCGATGGAGCATTGCGTGATGCTCTTTCCATTTATGACCGCGTGGTATCGTTCTGTGGTAAAAATTTAACGGCAGCCCGCGTAGCCGAGACTCTTAACGTACTGGACTACAACACGTACTTCACGATGATGGAGCATATAATGGAGGCAGACATACCACAACTACTATTACAGATAGATAAAATACTGGCCGATGGTTATGACGCACAATATATGTTGGCAGGATTGGCTACACATATACGCGACCTGCTGGTAGCTCGTGATGCACGCACTACGGTACTGCTTACCGTTCCAGAGGACGTAAAACAGAGATACATTTCACAGGCACAGACACTGGACTATGGCAATGCGACAGATGCTCTTACGCTACTATCAGACACTCTTTCAGAATATCGTGCCTCAAAAGCTCAACGACTACTTACCGAAATATGCCTTATGAGACTGGCGTCACTAGGACTGGACCCTTCAAAAAAAAAAGTCTTGACTACATAGTTCCTGCGGCGGTATATAGACATTTGGCAGGGAGTAAAATCACGAGAGATGCGGTAGAAAAATGTATCGCCTCTCTATATGATGGTTCTATAACGACAGTAAAAAAAGTACAGGCGACCACAACAGCCCCTACACCTGTTGCCTCCCCCGCTCCACAAGTTGAGGTATCTCAGGTAGCTACATCTCATATTACAGAAAATGCCCCACGACCCACTCTTACCATTACACCTGGGGAAATAAGTTCTCTTAAATCACAGAGTACGCTATCCATAGCCCATCTTATGGCTATGCAGAAAAAGACCGAAGAGAAAAAAGAAGAAAACAGCACACATCAGGTGCTTAAAAATCCTTTTAATCAAAGTGAATTATCACGCCTATGGGTAGTGTATAGCTCGCGTGTGAAAGAAGAGAGTCGTCAAATGCTGTACAGCGCGATGAATGACGCTCGTCTTACACTTAAAGAGGATTTTAAGATAGAGATAGAAGTGGTATCATCTATAAGTGCTGGATACATAGAGGAAGAAATGCTCTCCATTATAGAATTCCTTAAAAAGGAACTATCCAACGAATGTATTACACATAGTATAAAAGTAGTAGCCGAAAAGAGAGAAGAACTCCCATACACTCCCATAGAAAAATACCAATACCTACTGGCAAAAAACCCTCAACTGGAAGAAATGCGTAAAAAACTTAAACTTAACATAGAGTTTTGATATGAGATATTTGAGACTTTTACTGCTACCACTATGTCCCATATGGGCGTTTATCACACAGATGCGTACAGAACTATATCTGGCAGGTGTATTAAAACGTTTTATCCCTTCTATACCCACTATTGTGGTAGGAAATCTATCGACAGGCGGCACGGGTAAAAGTCCTCATACAGAATACATATCACACTTGCTCTCTTCTACATATAAGACATATATTCTCAGTCGAGGATATGGTCGCTCTACTCGTGGTTTTTTAAATGTAGAAAAGGATTCTATGGCAAGTGAGTGTGGAGACGAACCTCTTATGATGGCTCGTCATCTGCACGATGTAAATGTTGCAGTGTGTGAAAGTCGTCGTGAAGGCATAGAGAGAATAATGAAAGAGAATCCATCTACACAGGTGATAGTGATGGACGATGCCTATCAACATCTGGCAGTCAAGGCATCGTGTTATTTTATGCTCACACAGTTTTCACGGCCTTTCTTTGGGGATTATATATTACCAGCGGGGGATTTGAGGGAATTGCGTATGAATGCTTCGAGAGCACATTGTGTGGTGGTGAGTAAAACCCCATATGAGTATATGAATGACTCCTGTGAAGCTCGTGAACGACGTGAATTATATAAGAGATACATATCCAGATATAGTAAAGCTCCTGTCATATTTTCCAGATATAAATACTCACAATATGTAGAGGGAATAAACGGTGAACGTATAGATGTAGATGAATTAAAGGATTATAACGTACTGCTAATAACAGGCATAGCAACTCCCACTCCACTATTGGAGCATCTAGACGGCAAAGGCATATGCTACCGCCATATATCATTTGCAGACCATCACACATTCAGTAGCAGTGAATGTGAAAAAATCAAAAACGATTTCTTAAATTTGCCATCTGGAAAAAATATCATCTTGACTACCGAAAAAGATATGGTAAGACTAGCGGGCAGTCTGGTGGAAAAACTACCGCTCTACAGTCTGTCTATAACGGTAGAGATGAACAACGAAGACCACATCACGATGCTACGTGTAATAGAACAGCATACGGGGCTTAAAACAGAATGAAATAAAATCACAAAGAAATGATAAACAAATACAAAGAAACAGCAGAATTTCTCTCCCAATATGTAGAGGCACCTATACGTTGGGGGATAATCCTTGGTACAGGATTGGGTTCACTTACAGAAAAGATAGACATTCGTCATCGCATACCATACGCTCAAATACCCAATTTCCCTATATCCACGGTAGAAGGACATAGCGGCGAATTGGTATTCGGGTACTTGGGAGGTCATTACGTGATGGCTCTTAACGGTCGTTTCCACTATTACGAAGGCTATGGTATGGACCAGGTTACATTCCCTGTACGTGTGATGAAGTTCCTAGGCATAGAGCGTATGATAGTGTCAAATGCTGCCGGAGGCGTACACCCAGACCACGAGATAGGCGATATAATGCTCATAAATGACCATATCAATATGATACCCGAACATCCATTGCGTGGCCGAAATATGAGCGAATTGGGGCCTCGTTTTGTAGATATGAAGGACTGCTATAACCCTGCTATGCGCGCATTGGCTCGTAAGATAGCTGGCGATGCAGGCATAAAGGTATGTGAAGGTGTGTATCTTGCTCTGCAAGGACCTACGTTTGAAACACAGGCAGAATATATGATGATTTCTCGCATGGGAGGAGATGCGGTAGGTATGAGCACCGTACCCGAAGTCATCGTAGCTCGTCATATGGGCATAGAGGTATTTGGCGTGTCGGTCATCACAGACCTAGGCTTACCGGGCAAAATGGTAAACGTATCTCACGAAGAGGTACAAGAGATAGGCCGTAAAGTAACACCAAACGTTATACACATAGTGAGCGAACTGGTGCGTCTATGGGAAGATTAAACAGAATATAAATAAACACAATAAAAAAGATATAAAATGACATCGAGAATCATTCGCATCTCCCTTATGGTTATACTTTTGGGAGTATCTGTATGGCAATTCATAGAGAGTAATATAGGTAATGGTATTTTCTGTATTCTTTTGTTTTTGATAGTTCTTTTCACATACTTCAAAAACGAATGGATGATAATGACGCTTTTTGCTATGCGTAAAAACAATATGGAAAAAGCTGCCAAATACCTATCTCGTATCAAAGACCCAGACCGTGCATTGGTACGTGGAGAGCGTGCTACGTATTATTTCTTGCGTGGTGCATTAGTATCACAGAAATCTCTTACCGAGGCCGAAAAATTGTTCAAAAAATCTCTTGAAATAGGTCTTTCACGTCAGGAACAGGCTATGGCAAAACTTCAGCTTTCGGCCATTGCTCTGCAGAAGGGACGCAAACCAGAATCTGAACGTCTGCTAGCCGAAGCCAAACGTCTGGACAAAGGCGGACTGCTAGACGAACAAATACAGATGATTAAACAGAACCAAAAACGTATGCAGGGACAGCCTGGTTTCTATCAGCAACAGCAGATGAAAGGCATACGCCGTCGTTAGCAGAAAGATGGAAGAGATAGTTTTTTCTCTAGAAGGGCACGAATTTATCCCTCTAGACCAACTCTTAAAACTGTTACGCATAGTAGAAAGCGGTGGTCAGGCACACGATGTGATAAGCCAAGGAATGGTCACCCGTGATGGCGAGATAGAAACCCGTAAACGTGCCAAAATGCGTGCTGGGGACAGCATCACATTTATGAACTACCATATAACGATTACAGAATAACAAGACTCTAACGGCAGCCTGTGGCTGCCGTTAGAGTTTTTCACCATATTTACCATAATTATATACCCTACCATATCCCCTATAAAATCACTACATATAGCTATTGTCATCACTGTTATAAAACATTTACTTTGCATTGAGTTCTTTGGCATATAGGCTCGCGTGCTATACGAGCAAAAATAAGATGTCATATTAACAGAAAAAACATAAAAAGTATGTTATAATTTTATACTTTTGCAAAAATTTTTTCAGAAACACATAACACTATTATCAATATGACATTTTTAGACCATATAAAGGACATTACCACCATCACGATGACGCTTTTTGCGGTGATAGATATAATAGGTAGCATACCTATCATCATCACACTTCGTCAGAAAACAGGAGTTATTCAGTCTACCAAAGCTACTATTGCAGCTGGTGTAGTGATGATTCTATTTTTGTTCTTTGGGGAGGGTATGTTGCACTTTTTGGGTGTGACGGTAAGTTCATTTGCAGTAGCGGGTGCTCTTTTCTTGTTCTTCTTCTCGATAGAGATGATACTTGGCATACAGCTTTTCAAGGAGTCTGCCCCCGAGACAGCATCTATCGTACCACTAGCATTTCCTCTTGTAGCCGGAGCCGGTAGTCTTACCACCATACTGTCATTGCGTGCACAGTACGGTGCGGGAGATGTGATTATAGGTATAGTACTCAACCTGCTGCTGGTATATGTAGTACTTAAATACTCTGAAAAAATAGAAGAAATACTAGGTAAAAACGGTATATCTATCATTCGTAAGATATTTGGTATAATACTTTTGGCCATCGCTATACAGATATTCACAGCCAACATCAAATCGTTGTTCTGATAGCAAACCAATAGTATAACCATAAATGTACAGACATTACCTTTTACTGACACTTACACTTTTACTTATAAATGCGGGTATAGCATATTCCCACACATCACCACGTGTTAAAAACAACATTAGTGGACGTGTGATAGACCGCAACACGACTAGTCCTGTCCCTGCCTGCCATATATCACTATGGAAGGCTAGCGACGGGACTTTCATTTCATCTACCGTTACAGATGACGAAGGTTATTATCTGTTTGAAGGGCTAGCAGATGCTATGTATCGCCTACAAGTAACAAACGTAGGATACAAGACCTTCTCGACAGAGCTCAAACCTTCATCTCATCTACAGAAAGACATAGCACTGGAAGATAACATTGCTATGCTTTCAGATGTCGTAGTCACGCCATCTGTTACCAGCATACGTACACAGATAGGTAGCCGTACTGCCATAGTGGGTGCAGACCTTACAACCAGTGCCAATGCCGCCAAAGACCTTATGGATAACTTGCCTGGGTGTACGGTAGATATCAAGGGCGATGTGATGTTGCGTGGTAGCCGCAATGTTCGTTTTATGGTAGATGGTCGCCCTACCAATCTCAACAGCAAAGAACTGCTCAACGTACTGCCATCTTCATCTATAAGTCGTGTGGAGCTTATCACTACTCCATCGGCCAAAGAGTATTCAGATGGACCACAGGGTATTATAAACATCATTACCAATCATAGCACACAGAAAGGCTTGGGAGGTTCGGTGGATTTGAGTTATGGTACTGGCGAAAAATACAATGCTTCGCTATCGCTTAACTACCGCAGCGACAAGGTAAACGTATGGGGGTCTTATGCGTTCTTCCAGAACAAGAGTCTCCTAGAAGGTTTAATAGAAAAGACAGATATAAAAGACAACCCTACCCTTTCTCGACAGATGGTAGATGGTTACTACCTGGGTAATTCTCACGACATAAAATATGGTGTGGACTATGATATATCATCTAGCACATCTCTTTCATATAGTGGTGCTACACGTATAATATGGCGTGAATCAGACATGAACATACAGAGCGACACTTATACAGACTTGTCTGGATCTCGTACTACGTCTGGTTACAAGAGCAATGCACTATCGTCATCTCATATGACTTTTATAACAAATGCACTGCACTTCCACCACGCATTTGACAGCAACAATCATATAGATGTAGATGTAAACCACGAGATAGACAACACGGGAAACAATACTTTCTTCACGCAGGATTTCACGACCAAAATGTCGCCCTTTATGCCCGACAGTGTAGCCGACACATCTGGATATAAGAGTGATTACAGTTACCTGACGTTAAGAGCAGACTATACACGTCGAGGCGAAAACAATAGACTGGAGGTAGGTGTAAATGCTTCGTTGAGAGGAATGGACAATCCTTACCATCAGCGTAGTGTAACACATATGCCACGTCCTATACCAGCAGTTAAGAGTGCATCATCATATCACTTCGGCTATGACGAAGACATATATTCTATGTATGCTACATACAGTCATACATTTGGTAAGTTTACAGCCAGCGTAGGTGCAAGAATAGAAAAAAGCCGTACATCTACGCGTAACTATGCACAGAATGACAACAGCAAAGACCAAGTGTATGAACGTGACACGATAGATTTTTATCCTTCGGCTCATCTTAAATATAGTATCGATGATAAAAACAGCGTGATGTTGTCATATTCACGTCGTGTGGCTCGACCTACCACAGACCAGATAAATCCTAATGCCGTATCTACCAATCCTTCACGTCCTACGGTAGGTAATCCATATCTACTGCCAGAATACTCAAATTCACTGGAAGTGACATATCTGGGAACATTCCGCCGAGTGAACCTTACGGCAGCTGCGTACTGGACACAGAACAACGATGTGATACAGAACTACCTCACACCGGTACACCCTGTTACAGGACAGACGAGCAGTGGCGTTATATATAACACGTTTAAAAACTACGGCAGTGCCTACTCGATAGGTAGTGAGGTGATAGCCGAAATTAAACCTGCCAATTGGCTTAATCTACTGGCATCGGGAAATGTCTACTATGTGGACTATGCGATAGGAGAAAACACGACTTGGAACAAGAGCGGTGTTAATTTCACGGCCAAAGCATCGGCTACGGCACAGATGAACAAACATTTGAGTCTGATGATTATAGGTCGTTACAATGGCCCTCAGACGTATATCCAGGGACGTGAAGACGCTTATGGTGTGATGGACGCTGGGTTGCGTTATGAGATGTTTAATAAAAAACTATGTCTTACAGCTCGCGTTACCGACATATTCAAAAGCTATCGTTCGCGTATGACATCTGTGATAGATGGTGGAAATGGTGTGTTGCAGAACGAGATAGACCTGGAAAAGTACGACACACGAGTATTTTACATATCGGCTTCGTACCGTTTTTAAGATTTTTCACACTCATGATGATAAAAACCCCGCTTGGATTCCGAGTGGGGTTCTTTTTTAGCACGCAGGACTTGATAGTAGATAGGATAAAAATATGTACATTTGCAGTGATAAAGACCTTGTGATGAGAGAAAAAAAAGTAGCTTTTTACACATTGGGTTGTAAACTCAATTTTGCCGAGACATCTACCATTGCCCGCCAATTCAATGACGCAGGATACACACGCGTAGACTGGAATGACCTGGCCGATGTCTATATCATAAACACCTGCACTGTTACAGATAATGCCGACAAACGCTTCCGTTATCTTATACACGGTGTGAGAAAACGTGCGCCACAGTCACGTATAGTAGCCATAGGGTGCTATGCTCAGATAAATCCCAGTGAGATAGTAGAAACGACAGGTATAGACCTTGTTCTGGGGATAAAAGACAAATTTGATATTATAAAACACCTAAATGCACTAGATAATGAAAGCTCTATCCCACAGGTCATAGAGTGTGATATACACTCACCACTGCCCTACCACGGAGCTTATTCGCTGGCAGAACGCACACGTGCATTCCTTAAAATACAGGACGGCTGTGATTATCGTTGCACGTACTGCACCATACCGCTTGCCCGAGGAGGTAGCCGCAGCGAAAACCTAGATTCTATCATCAGCTCGGCACGAGAGATAGTGAGGAACGGCACACGAGAGATAGTACTCACAGGTGTAAATACAGGCGACTGGGGACGAGGATTAGATGGTAAACATTCGTTTATAGAGGTGGTGAAAGCCCTTGACGAGATAGAAGGACTGGAACGTGTACGCATATCGTCCATAGAACCAAACTTGCTGACAGATGAGATACTGGAATTCATATCTACATCTCGTCGTTTTGTACATCATTTTCACGTCCCATTGCAGAGCGGCAGTGATAATACCTTGCGAGCTATGAAGCGTCGTTACAACACCGATGGTTATCGTGCGAGGATAGATAAAATAAAATCTCTTATGAGTGATGCTTGCATCGGGGCAGATGTAATAGTAGGTTTCCCTACCGAAAGTGATAGTGATTTTAATGAGACACTTGAATTTATAAAATCACTCCCTCTTTCATACCTGCACGTTTTCACATATTCAGAAAGAGAGAACACACCCGCCGCACAGATGGAGGTAAGCGTACCACACACCGTACGCAACTCCCGCAGCAAAATCCTTCACCTACTAGGAGAAGAAAAACGCAATACTTTTTATCGCGAACACATAGGGAGTGTACGTCCCGTACTGTGGGAGAGCGATATAAAAGACGGCTATATAACAGGTTTTACAGATAACTATATAAAGGTAAAACATCTATATGACGAGTCTTTGCCTTGCAGTATAACACGTGTTACTCTCACCGGTATAGACACAGATGGCACGATGATGTGTAAAGACATATAACAAAAAAAGGCGAGCCGAAAGGCTCGCCTTTTTTACTTATCATCTCTTCTTTATAGAAAATTTATCTTCTTTGTCAAACGTTCTCAAATCCACACCTTCTCTCACCTTTGACATCAATGCATCATTGCCGTTTTCTTCGGCATAAGCCTGTTCCATCTTGGTTATAGGCACCACCCACAGGTTATTCATCTTATCCCCACGGAAGTCTTCATACATCTTTTGAGCAAAATGAGCTTCTCCTTCCAGTAGTATCGCATTGGTAAAATGCTCATCATACGGTTTCACGTCATAGAGCACCGTATGACCATCTGCCAGGAACGTAGTGTAGTTCCACGGTATGTCTGATATTCCTGCCACATAGGCTATAATACTCTCACGAGACTCTTTCCATACCTCGCTCGATACAGCCATCGCCAGTTCTGCACGACGCATCGCTCCTGCATTCTGTGTGCACATCTCTACCGTAGGCATAGCCAACACGCCCACTCCCAATGTGAAAATACGTGTTACATCTTCTTTCTCACACACCACGATAGCCTTCGGTGGGAAAGCCCCGTTATCTATCGCCAGATATTCTGTATGTGACCCATAAGCCTCGTCTATCGCCTTTATATGACTATCTCTATATATCTCCCAAGCATCTCCTTCCAGCATACTTTGCCACAACTGCTCGGCACGTTCCACCACATCGTGTATATCATTCTCCTCACGACTGCCCAACTCCCAAGCAAACGGTGATGTACCCACCGCATCACGAGCATATCCCGTAAACTCACCACTCGACGCCCAGCCTGGTATCACAGCCAAAAGAGCATCTCCATCTTTAAGAGCCACCCCATCTCCATCTTCCAGGAACACCAGGCATAATCTCTCTTCTTTAAGACGTTGTGCTCCCTTCACGTGCCTGCAAGCCTTACGTGGCATACGAGGTTGTGCACCAGCATTTATCGCTTTCATATCCACGCCGTCTTTGGCCTCTATGTAGTTTCTCACCCACGATGCACGTATTTCTGCATCTGGTCTATCTGGGCGTATGTACATATATAGATACACACAATTATTTTCTTCTTGTACCAGTGCGTGTGTATCTGTCTTTGCAAAATACGCACTGCATATAATCTTTTTATCCATATCTTACTATCTATTAAAAAGGAAGATTGTTATCTGCTTCACTATCTTCTGCATCACCTGCAACTATTGGTGTACCAAATACATCATTTGGCAAAGCTCCTACTTCCAGACCAAAAGCATCGGCCGCCGTAACACTTCTGTTTATCTTACTATCCAATGCCTCTCCTTCTGCCGCTGCCACTCCATAAGGAGCCGAACTTCCCATACCTGGTCCTATCTCTATCACATCGGCATCTATATCGAGGTCTGAAAACAAGGCCAAATGTCCCGTAAATTTCAGTTTCACGTTTTTTGCTTCACCATTACGGTGTTTTGCTATTATGAATTCGGCCTGTCCCAAACAAGAACTATGAGCCTCATCGTCCCATTCTGTAAGTTTATAGTATTCTGGACGATATATAAAGCTTACTATGTCGGCGTCCTGTTCTATGGCTCCCGATTCACGCAAATGCTGCAACATAGGACGTTTGTGTCCCGACTGTGCCTCAACACCACGGGATAGCTGTGACAGTGCTATAATAGGTATGTTAAGTTCCTTAGCTACTGCTTTAAGCGTACGGGATATAAGCGAAATCTCTTGTTCACGGTTACCTGTCTTGTCGCTGGAATTTTTAACTGTCATCAGCTGCAGGTAGTCTATAAATATAATTTTCACACCCTGTGACACTAGACGACGAGCCTTACTACGGAAGTCCAAAAGCGAAAGACCCGGTGTCTCGTCTATATATATCGGAGCATTGGCCAGTGCGTGTGTATGGTCTCTCAATCGTTTCCATTCCTCCTCGTTAAGGCTTCCATCACGCAATTTATGGGACGATACACCTATTTCGGCACTTATCATACGTGTTATAAGCTGTACCGATGACATCTCCAATGAAAATATAGCCACCGGTGTATTGTGCTTGATAGTCATATTACGGGCCATAGATACTATAAATGCCGTTTTACCCATACCTGGACGTGCCGCTATCACTATAAGGTCTGTATTCTGCCAGCCTGCCGTAACCTTATCCACATCACGGAATCCCGAAGGCAATCCACTCAATCCTCCCACATTTTTGGACAATTCCTCTATGCGTTTTATGGCCTGTGGGACCAGACTATCTGCCTTTTCATAGGATTTTTTGATATTGGCATTTGTTATTTCAAAAATACCGCTTTCGGCATCGTCCAGCAGGTCAAATACATCTGTCGTATCGTCATAAGATTTATCTATGATGTCCTGTGATAGTCCTATGAGCGACCTTTGGAAATACTTCTGCTGTACTATACGTGCGTGATACTCTATATTGGCAGCCGATGTCACTCGTCCTGTAAGCTGCACAAGATACATATCGCCACCCACATATTCTATCTTACCTCTTTCGCGTAAGTTTTGGCTAACCGTCAGTAGGTCTATAGGGCGTGTATCTCTATACAATTCCAGTATAGATTTATATATCTCGCGGTGTTCGCCTCGATAAAAGACGTTATCGTTATCCTGAAATATATTTATGACCTTATCTACCGAACGTCCATCTATCATAAGAGCACCCAAGACTGCCTGCTCAAAATCAAGAGCCTGAGGAGGTATCCTACCCCCCTCCATCTGCACCACCGCTGGGTTTTTATATGATACGTTTGCCTTATTTTTCAATGCTTTTTCCATAGCTTCAAATGTATGGAAAATATCGTTACCCTCCCCTGCTATAAAAAAAATTATTACCAACACGTTATCAACATATAAATCTATGTGTTTCACAAAAAAAAGCCGCCACTTGCAGGTGGCGGATTTTTTCTAAAAGTCCAGGATTAGAACGAAACGAAGGAAATAAAAAGCGATTTAACCCTCAGACTCTTAAATCATAGTAACTCTAAAAAATAGTTGTGTGTTGTATAAAAATCAAAAAACAAAATTAATGTTAGTTGTTAGGACTATTGGTGTTGTTCTTCATTTACACTACGTGTACTCGGTACACCAACAATGCAAATATAGCACTTAATTTATATTTCAAAATAATATTTATCTTTTTTTTCAAAAAATTTTACCATTAAAACACAAACACCTAAATATCAACTATATAAAAACAAAACTTTTATTTATCTTTAACATATCCACCCCATAAATAGTGCAACAATCTATCTTTTTTACCAAAAATGAGTGGACTCGATACACTCAAAACGTCCCATTTTTCCCATTTTACCGCCAAAACACGTCCTATCACATACAGAAAAGCATACTTTTACCGCCATAGCATGACCTACAAAAATGTACTTGATACACACAAAATCTTTTTTCATCAAATGAGTAAACTAGTGAATGACATTCCCTATATTTGTACTGCAAAATAATACTCCATAGGCAATGATAAAGAAACTATATGTAGCCGATTATGCCCTTATAGACACTCTCTCGCTTACACCTACATCTTCTATGAACATCATCACGGGAGAGACAGGTGCAGGTAAATCCATCATCATGGGTGCCCTATCACTAGTAATGGGAGAACGTGCAGACACATCTGTATTGAGAAACGACAATAAAAAATGTGTCGTCGAAGCAACGATAGACATAGAAAACTATAATCTGGAAGAGTTTTTCAAGGAAAACGACATAGATTATGAAAATCCTACCATCATACGTCGTGAGATAGCTCCTACGGGCAGGTCTCGTGCATTTATAAATGACAGCCCTGTGCTACTGGAAACACTATCGGCACTCTCTGCCAGACTTATAGATGTACACTCACAACACCAGAGCCTATCGCTCTCCCGCCACCAATATCGCACACATATCCTGGATTCGTATTGCGGGAATGATGTACTTATGACACTATACCGCACTGCTCTTTCCGATTACAAAAAAGCAGCACGGCTACTAGATGAACTCATAGAGAAAAACGACCGTCTATCCAGCAACGAGGAACTTAACCGTTACCTGCTGCAAGAATTAGAAAATGCAGCTCTATACATAGGTATGGAGGAAGAGATAGAAGAAACGATAGAACGTCTCTCCAATGCACAGAAAATAAAAGAAAGCCTATGGACAGCCGATGAACTCCTGAACGGGGAAGTAAAAGGCGTTATAGAAAACATTCGTCAATTAAAAGGAGAAATAGCCGCTATATCTCGTTTCCTACCTGCCGAATCTGACGTTGATGCACGTATGGAGAACATACTGATAGAACTCAAGGACATTTCCAGCGAAGTATCTTCGCTTATGGAAGAGGTAGATGAAGACCCTGCATCACTTAGCAGATATGAAGATAAATTATCCACACTTCACTCTCTTTACCGCAAACACAATGTCAAGACGGTAGATGAACTGCTGGGCATACAGCATAGACTGAAAGAAGAGGTTGCCACTCTCACAGATATGGAAAACGAGATAAACGAAGCTCGCGTGGAGACAGAAAAAGCACTTGCCGCCCTTAAAGAAGCGGGAGACAATCTATATAAGGCACGTGTGATTGGCAGTCGTGAACTATCTGCTGAAATTGAAAGCATCATCAAAGACCTGGGCATGAAAGACGCTCGATATGTGATAGATGTTACTCACGGGGATAGATATGAGGCCGATGGTTGTGATGAGATATCATTCCTCTTTACGGCCAACGCCGGTTCATCTCCTGCTCCACTAGAAAAAACAGCATCGGGAGGAGAGCTTTCCCGCGTGATGATGGCCATCAAATGTTCACTAGCCAGCAAATCCCATCTACCCACACTGGTTCTTGACGAGATAGACACAGGTATATCGGGCGAGGTTGCTATGAAAATGGGACGACTGATGGAAAAAATGAGTCGCAATATGAAGTGATGAATTTGATTGCTGAAAAGGCGTATAAAAATGATAGAGGTTTAGAAGTTTCCACGTTATTTGAGGGGACAAGAAAAAATCCGGAAGCAAAGGGCAGTAT